>PXSY01000208.1 GCA_003023125.1 Bacteroidetes bacterium QH_10_64_19 | reverse complement strand
ACGAAAACTGGCGCGGAGCAGGGCGTGCTCCTGTCCATCATCGACCGGACCGAGGAGACGCAGGCCAAGAGCCTGCGTCGTCAGGTGGACCGACGCTTCGACGCGCTCGTGGACACCATTAGCGAGGGGGTCCTCCTCATGGACAATGAAGGGGTGTTTCGGGACGGGAACGAGGCCGCCCAGGACATTCTCGGCCGGTCGCTCGATGAAATCGTGGGCAGTCGCTTCGACGACGACATCTGGAACGGCCTCCGCGAGGACGGCACCCCCCTGCCCAACGTCGAGTTTCCGTTCTGGCGCGCCTACGTGGAGCGCGAGCCGGTTCGGAACGAGGTAATGGGCATCTACCCCCCCGACGCCCCGCCGCGGTGGATTCGGGTCAACGCCCGGCCTCTGTTCCGGGAAGGCCAGAGGGATCCCTACGCGGTTCTGGTGTCCTTCGACGACATCACGGCGGAGCGCCTGAAGGAGGAGGCGCTGGAGACATCCCGCGACTTGTTGTCGAGCGTGCTCAGCAGTTCGCTCGACGGCGTCATTGTCTTCTCGGCGATCCGCGACGGAGATGACGACATCGTCGACTTCGAGTGCGTGCTGGTCAACCCTCAGGCCGAGAAGCTCATCGGCAGCACCGCTGAGGACATGGTGGGCGTGCGGCTGCGTGAGAGGTGGTGGAGACCGGCGAGCCGGCCAAGATGGAAATTCACTACGACACCGATACGCTCGAGGCCTGGTTTCACGTGATGGCCGTGAAGGTGGAAAACGGAGTGGCCGTTACGTACCGCGACATCACGGAGCGCAAGGAGGCCGAGCAGCGGATCCGCGAGCAGGCGCAGCTCCTTGACAAGGCCCGCGACGCCATCCTGGCCCACGATATGGACGGACGGATCGTCTATTGGAACAAGAGCGCGGAGCGGCTCACGGGCTGGTCGAAGGATGAGGTCATCGGCAAATGGGCCCGCGACTGCCTCTACGATCCCGATCAGAAAGACAAGCTTCGGCAGTGCCACGAAACCACGATGGAGGAGGGAGAGTGGACGGGGGAGCTCCGTATGCGCACCAAAGAGGGGGAGGAGCGCATCGTGGAGAGCCGGTGGACGCTCGTGCGCGACGGTGCCGGAGAGCCCAGGCACGTGCTCGTCATCAACACCGACGTCACCGAGCGGAAGCGGCTGGAGTCGCAGTTCCTCCGCTCCCAGCGCATGGAGAGCATCGGGCGGCTCGT
>PXSY01000230.1 GCA_003023125.1 Bacteroidetes bacterium QH_10_64_19 | reverse complement strand
CGACCGCGGCGTGTTCACCATTGTCAAGGGTCATTGCGCGGCGGGGGGATAAAATAGGTCTGGATGTGTGGAAGCGTGGAGGTTTGGAGGGATGGACGCGTGGAGGCGTGGATGCTGGGAACGTGAGGGAGGTAGATTCGAGGGGGGGATGGAAATTCGCAGGGGAGGGCAGCAGGGGTCTCAACCGGAACGACCGTGGGCCGCGGACCGCCGACCGCTGTCTGATCGGTGACGGCAATGTGCTCATGCTCTCTCCCACGCCCTCCGGGCTGTTTTATTGATCAGCAGCGGGCGGGCCTCCGACCGCACAGGAAATTTTTTGCACGTGATCGCTCTAAGCAGAAGCGCGGCCCCGTGTCGTGCGGATGAGCCACCGGGCGAGCGGGGGGAGCAGGCGGCAACTCTGCACCACCAGCCGCGCCGCGCCGCGCCGAAACGCCGCCGCGTGGATCCACCGTCCGAGTCGCATGCGGTGGCCGAACCGGTCCGTCCATTCCCGGCGGTACGCACGCCGAAATGCGGGGGCCGAGCGCCGGTCGTCCAGATAGGCCGCCGCCAACGGGGTGACCAGGTCCGCCGTGCGGAGGGCCATGGCCATCCCGTCCCCACAGAGCGGCGCGATCATCCCCGCCGAATCGCCGATCATGCAGACGCCGCCCGCGAATCGCGACTTCGGCATCAGCGGCACCTGGCTGACCGCCTCAAACTGGTCGCTGACACGGGTGAGCCCCTGGAGCCGGTCGTCCAGAACCGGGTTCTGCCGAAGCTGCTCGTCCAGCATTGCTTGAGGGGTGCCTCCAGCGTCCGTGAGCGCGTCGGTGTGGCCAATCCAGCACACGTTGATTCGACCGTCCTCCACCGGCGAGAGGCCACAGTAGCCGCCGGGCGCGCTGTGCAGCTCGATCGTGTTCTGGAGGGGGGAGGCGGCCGGCCCCGCAAAGTGGGCCTTGAAGCCCACGTAGGGCGTCTGCTGATCTAGGAAGGGGCGATCGAGCGTCCGGTCCAGGCGACCGCGGCGCCCGTAGGCGCCCAGCACGAGGCGCGCCTCCACCGTGTCTCCGCCGGCCGTGACGGTGAAGCCGTCCTCAAGGGTGCCGTCGACCGAATCGACTCTCGTGCCGGGCCGTCCGTCAGCGCCCGCCGCACAGGCCCGATGGAAGAGAAGGCGGTCGAGCTGGTAGCGGCTCAGCCCCAGCGCTGTGTCGGGAAGCGAGTGGTCGCTCCGCGTGCCATCGGGGGCGGTGAGCACCGTCTGATTGATGGGGGCGGCGCCGGCCTCGTGCACCGCCTCGAGGACACCGAGCCGCCGGAAGGACGCCTGCGCCTCTGGCGACAAAAACTCTCCGCAGAGTTTGTGGCGGGGATAGGTGGACTGCTCAGCGAGAAGAACCTCGTGGCCCCGACGGGCCAACTGAAGGGCTGTGCTGCATCCGGCAAGCCCTCCACCAATGACGACGGCGTCGTAGCGCATGGGAGAATGGGGACAAACGGAGGAGCAGAAGGAGTGGGCGTGGTATCACCGATGCGTGAGAACGTTCGGCATCGTCCGATAGGTGCTCGGCGAGCGAGTCCGTTGAAGTGGACGGCACGTTCGGGTAGTCGGAGGCGATTATGCGCCGCTCGACCGCCCGCTAGGTCAGATCGTCTGAGCAGCCTGTCTGGAGGAGGGCCAGGCAGAAGAATGGGACAAAGAACCTACGAATCAGGGATGGGGCCGCGTTCGGGGAGGGCTGCCGTCGTGGGACAAGAGGTGAATCTCCGGAGTGCATTTCGCACGGCGTGACGACGACGCAAAATACAAGACATGAACTACGCAATACGTCACAGCGCGATGACGTCCTCGATCCCGGAGGCCTCCTCGTACACCTCAACGACGTCCTCGCTCGATGACATCTGGAGGTGGGCCGTTACGCTCTTGTAGTTCCCCTTGCTGGACTCGCGCACCCGGACCGGATGGTCGCCGAAGACGGCTTTCAACTCGTCGAGTTGGGACGCTGGGGCAATGAACTTGAAGGTGTACTGCGTGGGCCAGTCGTTCTGGTCGTCAAGTAAGTCTTCAAAGCGGTCCCACCACGCGTCGTCGTCTTCGGCCTCGGGTTGATTAATGAACTGCATCGCACCGTGCATATTATTTAGAGTACAGCAACCCTCGTACAGATCGAGACCCCCGTCGTTCGGGGATCGGTTCGTTCCGCTGATGTAAAATCAGTCGAAGGAGCAGGCGGCTTGTTTCTTTTTGTGTCTTGCTACAATAAACTATCGGCCACGAGAGCAAACGGTCTCTACCACCAACGGTCTCTGATGCCCATGTCCTTTTGTTCATCTCAAGCGGCGCGGTCTCTCGTGCGACGAATCCTCGGAACGGTCATTTTGCTCCTGCTGGGCGCCGCCTCCGTGGGACACGCACAGGACGACGTGCAGGCCGCATTTGAGGAAAAAACCACCACGTTCACCCTCGAGAATGGCCTTACGGTCGTGGTGGTGGAGCGCCACGACGCGCCGGTGGCCTCCTTTGCGACGTACGCCGATGTGGGGTCTGTGAACGAGCCGGAGGGGAAGACCGGCATTGCCCACATGTTCGAACACATGGCGTTCAAGGGGACCACCACGATTGGGACCCAGGACATTAGCGCAGAGATGGACGCCCTGCAGCGGCAAGAGGACAGTTACCTCCAACTCCGCCGCGAGCGAATGAAGGGGCCGCAGGCCGACTCGGCTCGTCTCCAAGAGCTGGAACAGCAATTCCAGAACGCCCAGGAGGAGGCCGAGTCGCACATCGAGGACGGCGAGTTTGAAAACATCCTGGAGCGAAACGGCGTGAGCGACCTCAATGCGAGCACGTCGTCGGACGCCACCATCTACCGCTACAGCCTCCCGGCCAACAAGGCGGAGTTGTTCTTTGCCCTGGAGGCCGATCGGTTTATGAATCCTGTCCTCCGCGAATTCTACACTGAGCGGGACGTGGTGATGGAGGAGCGTCGGCAGCGCACCGAGTCGAATCCGGTGGGGCGCCTCATCGAGGAGTTTCTGACCACGGCGTTCAAGGCGCACCCCTACGGCAATCCCACCATTGGGCATATGTCGGATCTCCAGACCCTCTCGCGAACCGACGCCAAGCAGTTCTTTGAGACATACTACAACGCCAGCAACCTGACTGTGGGGGTGGCAGGCGACGTTGACCCCGATCGCATCGAAGACCTTGCGCGGGAGTACCTCGGCCGGCTACCCGAGGGCGAAGAGCCGCTGCCAGTGCGAACAGAAGAGCCGGAGCAGCTCGGCGAACGCCGGGTCGTAGTCCGTGAGCAGAGCCAGCCCGTGCTGCTGGTGGGGTACCACCGCGGAAATATGTACAGCCCGGACGATCCGGTGTACAACGTTCTTCAAGATGTGCTCTCGGGGGGCCGCACGAGTCGCTTGCACAAACGGCTCGTCGAAGAGGAGACGGCGCTCCAGGTCCAGGCCATTCCGAGCTTTCCTGGAAGCAAGCACGAGTCCCTCTTCGGAATCTTTGGGTTTCCGAGCCGGGGCGTGTCGCCGGACAGCATGGAGCACATCGTGTACGACGAGCTGGAAGCGATCAAGGAAGAGGGCATCACCCAGGAAGAGCTGGAGCGCGCGAAGACCCGGGCGCGGGAGAGCCTCATCAGTCAGCTCGACTCCAACCTCAATCTCGCCCTCCAGTTTGCCGAAAATGAGGCCCTAATGGGCGATTGGCGGTCCATCTTCGACGACCTCGCTGAGATTCGGGCCGTGACGGCGGACGATGTGCAGCGCGTGGCCCAGGAGACGTTCACGCGCGACAACCGCACGGTCGCCATGATCAAAACGGCCGAGGAGGACGGCGCACCCACCGCGTCGACTGAGTAGTCCAGGTGCTCAAATTCCTTGGCTCGCATGTCCAACATCAATTGGAACCGACCCCCTTCTGTGATGACTTGTTCTCTTGCCCGTCGTGTGCTCACGTCCTCCCTCATCGCGCTCGTGCTCGCCGTTGTCCTGCCCGCCCCTCCGGCGGTGGCACAGGAGGCCGAGATCCAGACGGCCGACTACGACGTGTCCGCGTTGACATATCCGGACCTGCCCGACTTTGACGTTCCGGAGCCGGAGCGTGTGGAGCTCGACAACGGCATGACCGTGTTTCTTCTGGAAGACCACGAGCTGCCCACGATCGACGCCACGGCCCGCATCAGCGGCGGATCCGTGTACGAGCCCCACGAGAAACGGGGCCTCGCCGCCGTGACCGGGCAGGTCATGCGCAGTGGCGGCACGGCCTCCATGTCCCCCGACAGTCTGAACACGGTGCTCGAAAATCTAGGCGCCACCGTCGAGACGAGCATCGGCGAAACCTCCGGCTCCGCCTACATGTCGACGCTCGCCGAGAACGTGGATACAGTGCTCCCCATTTTTGCGGACGTGCTCCGGCAGCCGGCCTTTGCCGAGGAGAAACTCCAGCAGGCGAAGAGCCGGCAGAAGTCCGCAATCTCGCGCCGCAACGACAATGCGCGTCAGATTGCCTCCCGCGAGTTCGACAAGATTCTCTACGGGGAGGACAGTCCGTACGCCCGAACCGCCGAATACTATACCATCGATCGAATCGAGCGGCAGGACCTGACCGAGTTCCACGACCGGTTCGTACAGCCCAGTAACGTCCTCCTCAGCGTCTGGGGCGACTTCGAGGCACAGGAGATGGAGCAGAAGATTCGCGAGCAGTTTGGGGACTGGTCGGCGCCCGAGGACGCAGAGTCCCCAACCCCCCCGACCCCGGACGCGGAACGCGAGTCCTCGGTCAACTTCGTCCAGAAGGGTGACGTCAACCAGAGCACCATCTACATGGGCCATCCGGGCGAGATCACCCGCCGCAGCGACGACTACGCCGCCGTCACCCTTATGAACGAGGTGCTCAGCGGCGGCTTTTCGGGGCGCCTGTTCCAGCAGGTCCGAAAAGAGAAGGGGCTGGCCTACAGGGTCTTCGGCAACTACTCGACGGGATACGATCGGCCCGGGCGCTTCTTCGCGGGGGTCTTTTCGAAAAGCCCCAGCACCGTCGAGGCCACGAACGCCGTGATGACGGAGGTGGAGCGCATGAAACAGGAGGCGCCGACGCAGGAGGAACTCGGCCTCGCCAAGGACAGCTACCTGAATTCGTTCGTGTTCAACTTTGACACAGAGCGGGAAATCCTGAGTCGGCGCATGACCTACGAGTACTACGACTACCCCGCCGACTTCCTCCAGCAGACGCGCGACGCGATCGAAGAGGTCACGACCGACGATGTGCTGTCGGTCTCCAAGCAGTACCTCAATCCCGACGAATCGCACATTCTGGTGGTGGGCAACCAGGAGGACTTTAGCCAGGACTTGTCCAGTCTGACGGAGGGCGGCTCCGTCAACGAGATTGACATCTCGATCCCAACGAGCCCGCCGGGAGACGAGGACGAGAGGGCCGCGTCCGACGACGCGAAGGCGAAAGGCATGGAGGCCCTGCGGGCCGTGAAGGCGGAACTGGGGGGCGACGCGTACGGCGACATTGAGGCCATGCAGGTAGAGGGGCAGCAGGACGCCAGCGCAGGCGGGAAAGACATCACGCTCGACCTCACCGTGACCCGTCAGATGCCGGACAAATACCGCATCGTGCGGGGGACCCCGATGGGGGAAGTGACCATCGTCATCAACGGGGACCAGGGCCAGCTGCAGTCGCCCCGGGGCACGAAGCAAATGCCGTCCTCTCAGATGAAACAATTCAAGAGCCGGATGTGGCGCGACATGACGTACCTTGTGACGAACCTCGACGCCGAGGGACTGACGGCCGTGCATCAGGGCACGGAGACCGTGGAGGGGACGGACTATACGGCCGTGGAGGTGCGACCGCCGGCCGGGGACGCGTACACGCTTCTCCTCGATCCGGACACGATGCGCCCGCGGCGTATGACGTACACTGCGCAGACCCGGCAGGGCCCGAAAGAGTCGATGGATGTCTACAAGGACTACAAGACGGTGTCGGGCATTGCCATCCCCCATACGTCCGTGACCTACCAGGACGGCTCGAAGGCATCGACGATCACGTTCTCGTCGGTCACGATCAATCCCGACATAGAAGAAGACCTCTTCGCGATCGACGGGGCGTCCGAGTAACCATTGCCAGTTCGGACCCACGAAGCAGGGCCCGGGGCTCCCCTGGTGGGGGCCTCGGGCCTTTTGTCGTGCGGGCTGAACCCGCCGGTCCAAGGTGCCGTATTCGTCTTGCCGTTGTCTTCCACCGTTTTTCCGCAGCCATGTCCCTTCCCGATCACGTCAAACTGTGCGACGTCGGGCCTCGCGATGGCTTTCAGTTTGAGGACCGGTTCATCCCCACGGATCGGAAGGTCGAAACCATTACGGCCCTCGCCGACGCCGGCCTGCCGCGCATCCAGGTCACGTCGTTCGTGCATCCGGAGTGGGTGCCCCAGATGCGGGACGCGGAGGCGGTGTGCGAACAGCTGCCCGAGCGCCGGGACGTGACCTACGCCGGACTCGCGCTCAATCGAGCCGGCCTGGAGCGCGCCCACGCGGCGGGGTTGTCGCACGTGGATCTGTCCATCGCCACCCACGACGCGCACAGCCACAGCAACGCCAACCGCACAGTCGAGAAGGCCGTCGCGCAGGCCGAAGACATGGTGCGCCACGCGCAGAAGCATGGCGTGCGGGTCCGCATGGGGTTTCAGACCGTCTTCGGATACCAGGCGCCGGGCGATACGCCCCTCGATCAGGTCGTGGACATGAGTCGCCACTTTGCGGGGATGCAGATCGAGGCCCTCTCGCTGGCGGACACGACGGGCATGGCCCATCCGCGCATGATCAAGGAGCGCATCGGGGCCGTGCAGGCAGCCATCAGTGACACCCCGCTCGTCCTGCACCTACACGACACGCGCGGCCTCGGCCTTGCCAACGTCTACGCGGCCCTGCAGTGCGGAGTCGATCGGTTCGACACCTCGCTTGCCGGGATGGGAGGATGCCCGTTCATCGAAGGGGCCACCGGCAACATCGCGACTGAAGACACCGCCTATCTGCTCGATGGACTCGGCATCGACACGGGGGTCGATCGAGACGCCGTTGGGGCAGCCTCGACTCGGATTGAGGCGTTCCTTGATAAGGAGTTCCCGGGCAGGCTCCATCGGCTCCCGCGGCAGACGGAGCCCGACCCCGCATCCGAGGTCGCCGGATGACACGGACTTGTGCCAAACGCGTCGGTCTGCGCGACGCCACCTGCTTGGGTCGATCTCAGGCGTCGCGATTGGCCTGCAGTTCGGAGTTGAGAGTTTCCGCCGAGAGCGTGTGGTCCTCCCGAGAGCGCGGTGTATCCGCCGGAATCTCCTCTTGAAGGCTGTGGCCCTCCGGAATCCAGCGGAGCAGTTCCAGGTCGCCACTCTCGTGCTCGGCCAGCGCGGTGCAGCTCTGTACCCAATCCCCAACGTTGACGTATTGGGTGCCCTCGATCGTCCGCATGCGAGGGCGATGGATGTGCCCGCAGATGATCCCGTCGAAGTCGTCTTTTCGCGCCTCTCGGGCCGCCGTCTCTTCGAACTCGGTGAGGAACTGCTCAATTTGTTCAGACTCCTTTAGGTAGTTCGCGAGCGACCAGTAGGAAAAGTTGAACAGCCGCCGCAGACGGGTCAGCCACTTGTCCGCCGTCAGGACGGCGGCGTAGGTCCACTCCCCGAGCATCTCGACCCACTTGGAGTGGCGCACAACGCCCTCGAACTCGTCGCCGTGGACGATCAGAAACCGGCGCCCGTCGGCGGTAACGTGGACGGTTTTTCTTTGGATGGTGATACCGCCGAACTGAAGACTAGGAAAGTCGCGGATCGCTTCGTCGTGGTTGCCCGGAATGTACGTGATGTCGGTGGACTGTGCCTTTCGGAGCAGTCCCTGCACGACCTCGTTGTGCGATGTGGGCCAGTACCAGGATCGCTTGAGGGCCCAGCCGTCGAAGATGTCGCCGACGAGGTAGTAGCGATCGGCGTCATGACGGCGGAGGAAGTCGAGGAGAAAGTTGGCCTTCGCCTGCGGGGTCCCCAGATGCACGTCCGAGATCCAGAGCGTTCGGTAGTGGGTGGGGGGCATGCGGGCGTCGGGGGACGATACAGCGGGAGACGGCGGAGTGCGGCCTCGAACGACCGCGTGACGAAGTGCTAAAAGCCCGCCGGCACACTGTGTTTTCCCTCGCACACGCAGATTGATGCGTGCTTCAAGACAGCACGGCGGCTACGAAGGATTGGCATTGGGACTGCCGAGCGTCGAGTGCTGTGGGGAGCGCTGACATGCCGGACGGGGACCAGTGCCGGATGCAATTACGACGGGGTTGTGCGTGGATCATGTCTTCTCCCGACGATGGATGCGATGAATGGAGACCTCATTATGGATTCTCCAGGAGTGCCGACCGGCCCATCAGCACCGACCGATCCCAGTTGGATTTGCGGAGCTTCACCACGTATGGGTAGCCGTCGGCGGTGGCCACGTAGTGCTGGCCCTCGGGAGTACGGCGGATGTGGAGGGCGCGCTGGATGCCACCGGAGAGTTGCACGTCGATCGTGTACGCGGCGTTCCCGAGGTCACTGGGCGATTGATCGTTTACGAAGCCGTCGGCCTCGGCCGTCGAGAGGGTGCGGAGGAGGGAGGAAGTGCTGCTTCGCGATAGTGTGTCGCCCGCCGAGACCCACTTGTCCGGAGCGGCAGTGGTATCACTCTGTGGGGCGCGCCGGACCGTAAACGAACTATCGGCCGGGTAGCGGAAGTCAATCTGCTGAATCTGGGAGCGGTCGAGCGCCCAGATTTGCTTGTCGCGCCAGTCCTCCACGCTACGGGACGTGAGAGCGCGAAGGGATTGTTCGACCGAGTACACGTCGGGCCGGTCGGGCGAGCGCACGTAGGTGACCGGTGTGCCGGGCCGACGGCGCCGTTGCATTGGGTTTTGGCGCTGTCCGCCGCCCTGGGGCCGTCGCATTCGGGTGCGGCCCACAATCAGTTGCCCGAGTTGCTCGTCATTGCCCCCGAGCAGAGTGATGGTTGTGCCGGTCGAGTCGACGCCGTAGCGGGGATGTTTGTCCGGCTGCCGGGTGGCGACGGCCCCGACCTGGAGGGAGGGCAGGGTGCTGAACAGCTGGTCGACCGATTGGGGGCTGGCGGGATAGGTGACCGACGTGTCGGACGGGGCCACGGCCCAGCCGTCCCCCGTCCGCTCCAGGCGCACCGGCGTGCCCGGCGGCTCCTCGATGCGAACGGCCTGGACCGCGCTGGTGTCGACGGCCAGAAGCTCTTCCTCGAACGCCGCGCTCGATGTGGTGCTCCCGCTCCACGAGGCGGCGAGCGCAAGTGTGAGGGTGCCCGCGAAGATGAGGGCCAGGGTTTTGGTCGCGTTCGTCATGCCAGGATTGAGGGACGAGGTTGGAGTTCCGGGTGGAAGGTTCGGGCGGGGGCGAACGCAGCACGTCAGGCACGGAGGCCGCGCTCCCTCCAGCGCTGCCGCTGGGACTGATTGCGTCGATAGCGTACGAGGCCGTACCCGACCACGAGAAGAATCGGGAGCAACACGTTCAGGTACTTCAGAATTGTTTCGGTAGTGGGGGTCAACTGCATGAGCGGCCGACTGTTGACACGCTGGGTGCGGAGCGACATCAGGCCCGTATCCCCGGCGAGGTAATCCATGCTGTTGGCCGCGAGGTTGATGTTGCCTTCAGGCAGGCGCTGCTGCCGCTGGCCCGATCCGTTTACGAGGAAATCGCCGTCCCCGACGACGATTAGTCTGGTTTCCGGGCTCTGCGTGCGCTCTACGGAGAGCGTATCCGTCCCCGCGAAGGCGGACGAGAAGGTGTCTTCGATCACGCCGGCCACGGGAACCGAGGCCCCTGAAAAGTCGGAAATCGTCCATTCCTGTTGGGGACGAATGTTGGTGGGCAAGGAGGCACGGGCCGACTGCCCGGAGGAGCGGGCGAGCACGCTCACCTGCGCCGTGCTGTCGGCCTGGGTCGTATCGAGCGACGAGACGAACCGAAAGACGGCCTGATCCAGCCCGCTGCTGATGGGGTGGTCCGCAAAGTTGGCAATCTGCGGGATGTAGGGGTACCGGATCCGGTTTGCCACGTTAAACCCGCCGCGCTGCTGCTGTACACGCACGGCGCTGGCATTGCGGTCGCGGATGAGGTCGGGGCGGATGGGGAGACCGTAGGTGTCGAGCAACGGTTCGAGGCCCGTCGCGTTGGGGCGGGCCTGTCCGAATCGCATGTTGGCCTGGGCGCGGTTGAGCGCGAAGAGTACGGGGCCGCCGCGCATCACGTACTGGTCGATGGCGAGGGCCGCTCGGGGAGACAGCTCGTCCTCGGGCCGGGCCACCAGAAGCGCGTCGATCTCTGGGGGCACGCCCGCCGTATCGACCCCCGAGACAGTCTGCAATTCGTAGCGCCCCGACAACGCGTCCTGAAGCTGCGGCATCGCATCCAGCCCCGGCTCGCCGTGGCCCTGCAGCACGCCCAGCACCGCCTGGTCGTCCTGCGTGAGCTTGCTCATGGTGCTGGCGATCGTGTACTCCATCGCCGAGCCCGGCTCCACGAACGGGACGACCTCGCGCTGGTCCTGGTACTGAAAGACGGCGCCGAGGTAGGCCCGCTTCTGCGTCATCTGATTGCGCTCCCGTACGTCGATGGTGACGGGGCGGACGCCGGCCTGCTGCGCCTCCTTCGCGGTCGCATCGTCCTCGTTGGGATTCACAAACGTGAACTCCACGTTCCCGTCCGCCGCGGCCCGAAACTCCTGCAGCAGCGCCTGAAACTCCTCCTTCGTGCGTCCGAACCGGGCCGGCAGGTCTTCGGTGAAGTAGGCCGTGACCGTGACCGGATCGTCCAGGTCCTGGGCGACGTCGTGGCTCGCGCTGGCAAGCGTGTAGCGGTCGTTCTCCGTCAGGTCCGCGCGCCAGAGAAACTGATTGGCCACGTACGTGAGGGCGATGAGGCTGCCCGCGATGAGCAGCACCTGGAGAATGGCTTCGCGCCGGTTCGCAAGAAAGCCTGCGAATGCGTTCGACATGGGGCGAGAGCGTTTTGGGGTTAGCGTTGAGGGTGAATGGGGTGGGAGAAAGGGGGCAGGCGTTCGATGTCTGGGGAGGCAACAATCAGGCGGAGGCGGGAGGAGCGTTCACGTCCAGCCCTCCACACGTCCGCGCCTCCAAACATTCAGGACCAGCTCCGGCTTTTCAGGGAGATCGTTGCGGCGAGAAGGCCGACGGCCGTCAGGGTGATCACGTAAAGCACCGACGCAGCGTCGATGACGCCCCGCGACATGGTCTGGAAGTGGCCCTGGAGGTCGAGAAAGCCGGCCACGTTGGCCAAGGCGTCGGGCAGGATGGCGGCCATCTGGCCGAACAGCAGGTGCAGGAAGACGGCGATGAGCAGGCTCAGTAGGAACGCCACGATCTGATTGCCCGTCAAGCTCGACGCGAAGAGGCCGATGCTCACGTACACGGCGCTCACGAAGAGCAGTCCGAGGTAGCCGCTCACGGTGGCGCCGTGGTCGATGGGGCCGAGCTGGGCGATGGTGACGTAGTAGGGAAGCGTAAACGCCAGCGCAATCGCCACGAGGCCCAACGCCGCCAGCCACTTG
>PXSY01000229.1 GCA_003023125.1 Bacteroidetes bacterium QH_10_64_19 | reverse complement strand
AGTAACAGTTGACGCTTCGGGAGCGTGGTGAGGGTAGAGCGATAGCTCCTTTCCTCGCCCCCTTGCCTGTAATGTCGACGATTCGGACGGCTGCGGAGGCCATCCCCCATTGGCTTCGGGCCGTGCCGCTCGAAGCTGTCTTCTGGACGGCGGCCCTGGTCGCTGCGGCCAGCATCGATCCGCAAGCCCCCGGCGGGCTCAACCTGTGCCTGATTGAGCACCTCGGGCGTCCCTGTCCGGGCGACACCCTCGGCACTGGCATCGCGCACCTGGTGCGGGGGCAGTGGACGGCCTCCTGGACGGCCCATCCCCTTGCCGGGCCCATCGTCGGGATCCTCACGTACCACATCGTGGCGCTCTGTCGCCGGTCGCTCCTCACACCCCGTGACCGCTCGTTTTCCTAAACCTTGCCCCCGGCGTCATGTCTAAGGTTCTCCATCATCTCCCCGAACTCGGCGGCGACGAGCAGATCGAGGTGGCCCGCCTGCTCAACGACATGAGCGACGAGCAGGCCGAGCACTTCGCGCGCATCTACCGCTCGCGCCGGCGCAAGCCCGTCCACATTCTGATCCTCACTGCGGTGGGGTTCATCGGGGCCGCCGGACTGCAGCGGTTCTACGTGGAGGAGTTTGCCCTCGGGCTCGTCTACCTGTGTACGGGTGGACTCTGCCTCGTCGGCACCCTCTACGACGTCATCAAATATGAGGAGATCACGGCCCGTTACAACCGAGACGTGGCCCTGGAGGTGGCCGAGACGGTCCGGGCCGTATACGACACCGAAGATGAGACATAACCCTCCTTGATGAGCACCGGCGAGGGTCCGTCAGTCCAGAATGCGCAGTTGCTGGCCTGGCCGGATGCGCGTGCCATCGAGATCGTTCCAGGCCTGGAGCTCCTGAATCGTGACGCCGAACCGTTGCGCGATCTCGCCGAGGGTATCGCCCCGAGACACCCGGTAGGTCTGTGGGGGACGCGATGCGGTTTCTGGCTCCGCTGAAGACGTCGAACGGTCGTCCGAAGCTGTTGCGCTGGCGGAGGCCTCTGCCGTCTCGATGGCATCGAGCGAGCGGGCGGGTGGCGACGTGTCGTATTGCACGCGCATCGGCTGTTGCTGATCGGGAGCGGCGAGCGCACTCGCATACTCCTGCACGGGCACTACCAACTCCTCGCCCGGCCGAATGATGGAGCCCTGAAGCCCATTGAGTCGCCGCAGGGTGGCCGTGGAGGTGCCGAACCGGACGGCAATTTCCGAGAGCGTGTCGCCGCGGCGGACGGAGTACGTCGTGGCCGGCTGCTTCTTCTCGTCCGGCAAATCGGCGTAATTCCATGCAAAGCGAGGATAGCTGCCCAGCGGGATCCGCAAGTAATATCGTTCCTTCGAGGGCGGCACGCGGGCGCGGCGCAGTTCGGGATTCAACGATTCGATGGCGCTCCGTGTGGTGTCGGCGAGCGACGCTACGGTCCCAAGGGACAGCCGGCTTCCGTGTACGGGCACGTAGTCGTAGGCGAGGGGCGAGGCCGGCTCTGGCGGATCGATGTTGAATGCCTCCGGGTTCTCCATGATGCGGGCCGCGGCGATGAACATGGGCACGTACCCTTGCGTCTCCTGGGGCAGGTACTCGTGGGCGTCCCAGTACGACGGATTCTCAGCGTCGCTCCGGCGGCGAGCGCGCCGGACACACCCCTCGCCGCAATTGAAGCCTGCGAGGGCCAGATGCCAGTCGCCAAACTCGTCGTGCAGGTCGCTCAGATAGCGGGCCGCGGCCCGCGTGGCCTTCTCCGGGTCGCGCCGCTCGTCGACCCACGCATTGATAGTGAGCCCGTAGCGGCGGCCCGTAGACGGCATAAACTGCCACATCCCCACCGCTCCCGCCCAGCTCCGAGCGTTGGGAGTGAGGCCGCTCTCGATCATGGCCAGGTACTTGAGCTCCTGGGGCACATCTTCCTCCGCCAGAATGTGCTCGATCATCGGGCCGTACACCTGCACGCGTTCCTGCCAGCGGTCGAGGTGCCTGCTCGGATCGTCCCGGAGATAGGTGGTGCTCTGGTCCACCAGTCGGTTCGAGGTCATGGGAATCGTGCTGCCCTCCACCTCGGCGCGGGCCCCATCCGTGCGCAAGAGCGGATCCTCAACCTCTTCGAGCGACGCGAACAGGCGGGCGCGGACGGAAAAGATCTGTCCGCGGGCGAGGACCGTCGAGTCGGGATCGCTGGGATAGCCGTGGAAGCGTCGGTATTCGGCCGTCAGGTCGCCGTAGACCGAGCGGACGGCGCTCTGTTCGAGGGCGGCGGGCCGGGTGCGAAGCAGGGCCGCGAGCTCGGCCATGGCCTGGTTCAACAGCTGCGCCCGTCGGGTGCTGTCCTTCACACTGAGCAGCTCCGACTCCAGAACATAGAGGCGGGCCACCTCGGGATCGAGGGCCGTGGTGTCTTGATCGGCCACCAGGATTGTGTCTGCGGGCACCCGCTCCGGCTCGGGGGCGGGGACAAACGACGAAAGCGCCCCGCAGCCGGTGAGGATTACCATCAGGAGAGCGGTGCAGAGAGGAAGCGTGAGCACACGAGACCAGTGGGACAGCGTGTGACGTGGGCGCATGGATTGGGACGTCCTTGGGGAGACAAGAGCTGGCGATAGTCGATAAGGATGAATACGGAATCCGCAGACCATCGTCAATGCCCAGACGGGGTCCACCAGTGAATATTGTCTACGGAGCCTGTTCGTCGTCCGGAGATGTCCCGCTTGACGTGCGCCGCTTCGAAATTGAGTTGGCTTCGACGAAGACGTACCGAATGGTCGGGTATTCCTCCCGAATGTTCTGTTCGAGCCGCTCGATGGCGGCCTCCACGCCGTCGGCGTCGAGCGCGTCGCGGAACTGCAGGTCCAGGTTCAAAAGCAGGGAGTGGGCCCCCATGTGCATCGTGAGCAAACGCCCGACGGCCGTCACGTCCGCGTCGTTTGCCACAAGGCGATGGAGGCCCGCGCGGATCTCCGACGTGGCCGCCTCCCCAATCAGCAGCTTCTTGCTCTCCCAGATAAGAAGCGCCGCTACTGCGCAGAGGATGAGGCCGATGATGATGGAGGCGATCCCGTCGAGCACGGGCATGTGAAGCGCGCTCGACAGATGCACACCGATGAGCGCTACGACGAGTCCCGCGAGTGCGGCGCTGTCCTCGAACACGACCGTGAAGGTCGTCGGGTCCTTGCTCGTCATGATGGCCTCGAAGAAGGGCGTGTCCCCACGCTGCTTGTTGAACTCCTGCAGGGCCGTCCGCAGGGCAAGGCCTTCGAACACGATGGCGGCGCCGAGGACAATGGTGTTAAGCGTAAGGCCGCCGATCGTAACGCCGAGAACGCTGGCACTGCTTGGCCCGGCGTGGCCGGGATCGAGCGTGTGGAGGATGCCCTCGTACAGCGAGATGCCGCCCCCAAGTCCAAAGATGAGGACGGCGACAATAAGCGTGTAGAAATAAAGCGACTTGCCGTAGCCGTAGGGATGGTGCTCGTCCGGCGGGCGCTTGCTGCGACGAATGCCGAGCAGGAGCAGGCCCCCGTTGCCGGTGTCGACGAGCGAGTGGATGCCCTCAGCCAGCATCGCGGAGCTCCCGCTTACGGCAGCCCCGAAGAACTTGGTGACGGCGATGGCGAAGTTGCCAGCGATGGCGGCGTAGATCGCCTTCTTTGACGAAGCCATGTTTGTCTGAGTTGTGCGTGTTCGCGTGTGTACGTGTCCGTGTGCGGGCGCGCAGGACGTGGAGGTAGAGGGCGTGGGAGAGAAGGGTACGGGGGTGAGAGTGAAGGCGAAACGCTAAAACTCCCGCGCTCTCACGCCAGTTTGTGAGAGGCGGTCTCTCTGGGAGACAGTGGAATCGATTGGGCACCAGTCAATCGGTCTCGAACCCAACCTCCGCGTGGCTCCCGTTGCAGAGCGGCTTGTTGCCGAAGCGGCCGCAGTGACAGAGCGCCATGCGCGTGTCGGTGAGCAACGTGTCCCCGTCGCCATCGAGCAGTTCGGCGTCGCCGTGAACGAGGAGGGGCCGTTGGGAAACAGCGAGATGCGGTTTTCATCGGGCATGGGCTCGGGGGCCGTGCCGTTGCGGGTGAGGTGAAGGGCCCCGGTGGGGCACTGTGGCACCACCGCCTCCATGGCGTTGGGCTCGGCCCG
>PXSY01000228.1 GCA_003023125.1 Bacteroidetes bacterium QH_10_64_19 | reverse complement strand
AACCGCATTGGGCGGCTCCGCGACGACACCGACGTGTTTACCACCTTCGAGGGTGACAACACCGTGCTCTTGCTCCAGGTGGCCAAGGGGCTGCTCTCGGACTTCAAGCGCGAGTTTCGGGACATGAATCTGCTGGGCATGGCGCGCTTCGTGGCTGACGAGGTGGCTACGCGTGTAACAGAACTCAATCCGGTCGTCACCCGGAAGACCGACGCGGAGCATCTCCGAAGCCTCGACTTTCAGCGTGGGGCCTTCGAGTACCGGGCCGAGCGTATGCTCCTGTCCGTGGGGCAGCGTCTGGAGCGTCGCATTGACGAGGAGGAGATGGAGCCGTTCGACGCGTTCGTAGACGTGCAGGACCACCTCGTGCAGTGTGCCTGGGCCGAGGCCGAGCGCGTGATCCTGGACCGGTTCGTGGAGGCCATACAGGACGTGGAGGACTCAGATCTGCGAGAGGCACTCACGACGCTCCGCTCGCTCTTTGCCCTCTCGCGCCTGGAAAACGACCTGGACTGGTTTCTCGAAGCGGGCTACGTGACGGGCATGAAGGCAACGGCCATCCGGGGAGTGGTGAATGACGTGTGCGATGACATGCGGCCCTCCGCGGAAGCCCTCGTGGACGCCTTCGTCATTCCGGACTCGCTGCTTGCGGCTCCCATTGCGACGAAGCAGACGGCACGGGCCCCGGCCGATCTCGGGCGTAATCCTGTGTAGACGCCGCGAAGCCCCGGAATCTCGCCCCATCCGGCGTGAATCCCCCGACAATTTGCTTGAGGGAGTTGAGGGAAACAATTCCCCCGAATACGTTATTTCTGCTGATCCTTGACGCCTTGATGCACGACGAGTCTCGTTCATGCTCCTTTCGCCTGTGAGTCAGTTCTGCGAAGCACTGGTCGCCCTGCCGGTCCGAGGACTCGTCCATATCGTTCAGCAGTTCTCGCGGTGGATCGTGTCGAAAGGGCGCCGTGTGCGTGAGGAGCGCAGTCCGATGTGGGCGGTCATCCGCCCTCAGTCTCGGGTGCTGGAGGAAGCGCCGGGAGC
Source organism: Bacteroidetes bacterium QH_10_64_19 (assembly GCA_003023125.1). The sequence continues at coordinate 4,217 of PXSY01000228.1, read as the reverse complement.
GCGCGCGTTCGTTTCGCCGCTTCAGTTCGTTCGGGGGCGTCGCTGAGGCTTGACCCACTCCTCATTCCTCAACGCCATTGGTGTGGCGCGTCGCCTCGGGACCCGCGCAACTGATCTGGTACTGCTTCTTGAATTGAACGAGCACGTCTTATGCAGGGGAATGGTTTTAAAATTGGACTCACAATTTTCTTCGTCGGCCTGTGCGGATTTTATTTGTTTCCGTCCATCCAGAATCTGTACGTCAACTACAAGATGGACGGGATGGAGCAGGAGGAACGGATGGAGTATCAGGACGAGCACCGCCAGTGGCTCAACGAAGTCGAGCAGAACTCGTTGAGCCTCGGGCTCGACCTTCAGGGGGGGATGCACGTGACGCTGGAGGTAGAGGTTGCCAACCTGCTGGATCAACTGGCGACCAACAAGGACGATGCCTTTCGGCAGGCGCTTCAGGCGGCCGAACGGCGGGCCAACCAGGAGGACGTTGCCGTCGTCGATGCATTTGTGGAAGAGTTCGAGGCGGCGAATCCGGACGGGCGCCTTTCGCGCTACTATCGGAGCGAACAGGCCGACATTACACGCCGCTCCTCGAACGATGAGGTGCAGGAGTATCTGAGCAAGCAGTCGGACACCGCCGTGCAGAACGGCATTCAGGTCGTCCGAAATCGCGTCAACCAGTATGGCGTCACGGAGCCGTCCATTCAGCGACAGGGGGACCGCCGGATTGTGGTGGAGCTCCCCGGCGTGAACGAGCGGGAGCGCGTGCGGGAACTGTTGGAGAGCGCGTCGCAGCTCAGCTTTCACCTCATGGCCAATCCGCAGCAACTGAACGAGTCGGTCCAGCGCATCATCGAGTACTACGAGCCGACGGCCGAGGACTCGGCGCGCATCGCGGAGGCCAATGCGGCCGACACCACTGAGGCAATGGCCGACACCGAGGCGACGACCGACACGACGGAGGCCGCGGAAGGGACGGAACTGGCGTCGGCCACCGAACAGGAGGCGCCCGACGACGGCACGGCGCTTACGGAGCCGGGGGAGGACCAGACCGGGCCGCAGAATCCCCTCCTGTCTGTGATGCAGCCGATGCCTGCCGAGGACCGCCCCATCTTCGGCCGCGTGTTCGCGGAAGATACATCCCGGGTCAACGAACTGCTCTCGAAGCCGGAGGTGCAGCGGAGGTTGCCCCCGGGCATTGAGCTGATGTGGACCGCCAGCCCACGAATCACCACGGAGGACGGGCGCGAGGGCTTTCATCTCCTGGCCGTACAGGCGGAGCCGGAGCTTGCCGGTCAGGTGGTGACGGAGGCCTCAGTCCAGTTTGACCGTCAGACGAACGAGCCGAAGGTATCGATTACGATGAACTCCGAAGGGGCGCGGGTCTGGGACCGCGTGACCGCCGCGAACGTGGGCAATCAAGTCTCTGTCGTACTGGACGGGATCGTCTACAGCAATCCGGTCATTCGGGGGCGAATTCCGGGCGGCCGGACGGAGATTACGGGCCTCGAGTCGCGACAGGAGGCGCAGGACATCGTGACCGTCCTGGAGTCTGGGCGGCTTCAAACCGACCTGAACATTGTGTCGGAGCGGACGGTGGGCCCTAGTCTTGGTGAAGAGTCGACCCGGGCCGGCTTCATTTCCGTGGTCTCCGGCTTCCTCCTGGTGGTCTTCTTCATGATCATGTACTACCGGACGGCGGGGCTCGTCGCCAATGTGGCCCTGCTCCTGAACGTCATTCTCATACTCGGCATTCTGGCCGGGTTTGGGGCGACCCTCACGCTGCCCGGCATCGCCGGAATTGTACTCACCATTGGTATGGCCGTGGACGCGAACGTGCTCATCTTCGACCGAGTGCGGGAAGAACAGGCGACCGGGAAAACCCTGCGCGCCGCCATCAATGCTGGCTACGAGAACTCTCTGAGTGCCATCCTCGACGCGAACATCACGACGTTCTTCGTCGGGGTCATCCTCTTCTCCTTCGGGGTTGGGCCCATCAAAGGCTTCGCCGTGACCCTCATGGCCGGAATTCTATCGTCCCTCTTCACGGCGATCATCGTGACCCGCATCATCTTCGACTACATGGTCGAGGAGCGCCGGATGCAGGTGAGCTACGGATAGGAATCGAGGCCCGCGACCACGTTCCCACTTTCACGAAGGGATTTCATCCACCGACGGACTGACATGCGTCTTTTCGAAAACGCCGACTACGCCCTCATCCCCAACCGCCGGATTGGGTACATCATTTCCGGGACCTTGCTTACCCTCAGCATTATCTCGCTGCTGTGGAGAGGGCTCGCGCTTGGCATTGACTTCCGGGGCGGGATGGAGTTCGTCGTGGGCAACACGTCGGACGTTCAGACCGAAGAGATCCGGTCGGCCCTGTTGGGGCCGCTCGACGAAGAACCCGAGGTCAAGCGGTTCGGGGAAACGGGTCACCTCATTCGGGTGTCCGCGGAGGAAACAGAGATTACCGCGATGGAGAATCGCGTAGTGGATGCCTTGCAGGCCCAGCTTCCGGAGCATAACATTCAGGTCGAAAAGACGGACGTGGTTGGTCCACGCTTTGCGGAGGACCTGAAGCGAGGGGCGATTTACGCCGTTCTGGGGGCATTGCTGGTTGTTTTCCTCTACATCATGGTGCGCTTCGAGTGGCGCTACAGCCTCGGGGCCGTAGCGGCCCTGGTGCACGACGTGACGATCACGCTCGGCATCTTCTCGATGCTGGCCGGCATTGCTCCGTTCTCGCTCCAGATCGATCAGTCGCTCATCGCGGCGTTTCTCACCATTGTCGGATACTCGTTGAACGATACGGTGGTGGTCTTCGACCGGGTGCGCGAGTACGTGAACCTCTTCAAGACGGAGCCCTTCGACGAGATCGTCAACCGCTCCATCAATGCAACCCTGAGCCGGACCGTCGTTACCTCCGTCACGACGTTTATCGTGGTCACGATTCTGTTCCTGTTTGGGGGAGAGGTCCTTCGTGGGTTTTCCTTTGCCCTCATCATCGGCGTCGTTATCGGGACGTACTCGTCGGTGTTCGTTGCGTCCCCGACCATCGTAGAGTTGGAGCGCCGCATGGAGACGAGCGCGGCGTGACGCAGGACCTCCGGCCTCCTCATTTTATTCACTGGCGGTCTTTCGGGGCATTTTGTAGGTCTTCGGGCGTGGGGAGCGCCGCGCCATTGAGGAGCGCCTTCGCCTTTTTCTTTCGAACTGTCGTGGTGTGCTATGCCGGTATCAATTGTCATTGGAAGTCAGTGGGGCGATGAGGGGAAGGGGAAAATCGTAGACTTGCTCAGCCCACAGGTCGACGTGGTGGCTCGTTATCAGGGCGGGGCCAACGCGGGACATACGATCGTGTGGGACAACGAAGACGGTGGGACCGAAGAGTTCGTCCTGCACCTCGTGCCCAGTGGCATCTTTCACGAGGGGGTGACCTGCGTGATCGGGAATGGGGTGGTCCTGGATCCGAAGGCGGTGATGGAGGAAATTGAGAAGATCAAGTCGCTGGGGGTCGATGTGGAGGGACGGCTCAAGATCTCCCACAACGCGCACCTCATCATGCCCCACCATAAGGCGATTGAGGCGGCGCAGGAGGAGGAGCGCGCCTCTGCCGCCGACGACGACGAGATTGGCACGACGGGACGAGGCATCGGGCCGGCCTACACCGACAAGTTCGCCCGGACTGGCATTCGGGTCGTGGATCTGCTCGACGAGGAGGTGCTGCGCCGCAAACTGCGCCGGTCGATCGAGGAGAAAAATGCAATTCTTCGCGACGTGTACGACGCCGAGGCGCTGGACGTCGACCGCATCGTCGAGGAGTACGTCGAGTTCGATCAGAAAATCGATGAGTACGTCACCGACACCTCGATGTACCTGTCCAACGCGCTGGCCGACGGGGATCGCGTGCTGGCCGAAGGGGCACAGGGCTCGCTGCTCGACGTGGACTTTGGCAGCTATCCCTACGTCACCTCCAGCCACCCGACGGCGGGGGGCTGCTGCACTGGGCTGGGCGTCTCGCCCACCGGGATTGACCGGGTGCTCGGCATCGCGAAGGCGTACTGCACCCGGGTGGGCAACGGGCCGTTTCCGACGGAGCTGGACAATGAGGCCGGCGAAGCGCTGCGGCAAAAGGGCGACGAGTTTGGGGCCACCACGGGCCGGCCCCGTCGCTGCGGATGGCTCGACCTGGTCGCGCTCCGGTACACGAGCACGATCAA
>PXSY01000227.1 GCA_003023125.1 Bacteroidetes bacterium QH_10_64_19 | reverse complement strand
CTCTGTAGGTCCACCGGGGTGTAGTCCGGGACATCCCCTTCCTCTACGTACGTCTTCAACTCGTTCACCACACGTCCTCCCCGCTCTCGGGACCACCGATAGTGGGCCGCCAAGGACAGCAGACTCGCCGTCAGCATCCCGTAGAGCACGTGCGTCTTCAGCGACTCCTGTCCCGCCCATCGCACGAGGGCGGCGAGGCCTCCGCCGACTCCGGCGCACATTCCCGCAACCACGAGTGCGGTGATGAGCAGGACCCCCATTGGCTGAATGGACTGCTCCTTACTTGACAATCCTTACTCAACGAAAAGAAACGATCAGCACGGCTCCTCAGCACCGCATCCCCTGAACGGAAGCCGACACTAACCCAGTTTTTCCCCGGCGCGTTTTCCATCGGGAAGTGTTTCCCTCGATTACGACTCCTCCGAGACATAGTATTCCAGCATGTCCTTCCCGGTCACGATGCCCATGAGATTGTACCCTTCCACCACCGGTAGCGACGACACGCGGTTGTCGAGGAGGGTCCGGGAGGCCTCCTCGATGGCGGTGTCGGGCGTGACCGTAATGGGGTCGCTCTGCATGATCTCCGACGCCGACTTGCTAAGCGTTTCTGCGTCGCGGTGCTCGTCCCCGTAAGTATCGAGGAAAGGACTGATTGCCTTGAGGACGTCGCGGTCCGAGATCACACCGCGGAGCATCTCGTCTTCGAGGACAAGCATGTGGTTGCCCTCCTCTTCGTGGAGGCGCTTTCGGATGTCGATGAGGGCCGCATTAGGGGCGACCGTCACGACATCGCGGCTCATGATGTGTTCTACAGTCATGCTGAGAGCAGGAGCCGTCCGTCTCCGTGCGGGAGCGATGTGGGGGCAATACGGCCCGACGCTGGGCCTCCTGTGTCACCGAGCGTGCCGCCGTCGAAAACCGGCCAATCATGGCGGTGTTCGGCCAGCGACGCGCTCGAAGGTCCAGTGCCTACAAAGGAATTGTGAGCCCTTTGTGAGAGGGAACGGCCCTGCGGCGAGGGCACGCCTCTTCGCGTCCTCAGCTTGCGTCGTGCGGGCGCCGGGCGACCACGAAGAGCCCGGTGCCGCGCGCATTGTCACGCTCGACATCGGTCGCATTGAGCAACAGCCCCAGGGGCAGCGCCGCGGCGTAGTAGAACGGAAGCACGAGGAGCGACGCCCACGTCGCCCCCAGCATCTGCATGGGCCACTTGATGAGCCCCCGCCACGCCGCCGCCCCGTACGGGCCGTAGGTGTAGAGGCCCTGCACCGGCTCCAGCCCGGCCGCGCGGAGCTTGTCGGCGAGCTCGGCCCGCCCGTACCCTTCCCGTACGTGCTCCCCGATGAAGCTCTCATCGTCCTCTCCCTGCACGTCCGAGCCGCCGTGGGCCGAGGGCGTGTTGATGATGACGTGCCCGCCCGGCCGCAGCACGCGCTCGAAGTGCTCGAAGACCGCCTCGTCATCGGCGATATGCTCCATCACGTCGACCGCCAGGATGAGGTCGAACGGCCCCTCCGACTGCAGGTCCGTCAGGTCGTCGAGGGCCCACTCGATCTGGTTGGCCTGCGGG
>PXSY01000226.1:4396-7460 GCA_003023125.1 Bacteroidetes bacterium QH_10_64_19 | reverse complement strand
GCCACTTCTGGTTGAAACATCGAAGAACGTCTTCTATACTAAGACCCATCCAGCATGTGAAGTTGCCGTATGCAACCGTGCGGCAACGCTCGTCTCGTTCCACAACAACGGTAGTTTCCCATGGCCGTACGCAAGAAAGAGGGTGCGGATCTTCGTAAGCAGTATCCGCTGTACGTACAGATTGGCCTCGTTCTTTCGCTTACGCTGCTCATTGTGGCCTTCCGGGTCAACATGTCGACGCAGAGCAGCTTCGAGGTCCAGATGGAGGAGCAGGAGACCGTCGACATGAAGCAGATCCAGCAGACTCAGCAGGAGAAGGAGCCGCCTCCCCCCCCGAAGCCGCCCGTGCCACAAGAAGTCCCGAACGACGAGGTCATCGAGCAGGATGATGTGGACTTCGACGCCTCGCTCGACATGGATCAGGAACTGGACGTTGGGGAAGGTCCGCCGGGCGATGACGAAGAAGAGGAAGAAGAGCAGGAGATCTTCATGGTCGTCGAGAACCAGCCGGAGTTGAAGGGCGGCATGAAGGCCCTTCAGGAATCTGTTGAGTACCCCGAGTTTGCGAAGAAGGCCGGAATTGAGGGCCGCGTGATCGTTCAGTTCGTTGTGAACGAGCAGGGCAACGTGCAGAACCCGAAGGTGACGCGCGGCGTCCACAAGCTCTTGAATAAGGAGGCCATCAAGGCCGTGAAAGAACAGAGCTTCAAGCCTGGCAAGCAGCGCGGCGAGGCGGTGAAGGTCCAGATGTCGCTCCCGGTGACATTCCGGCTTCAATAGCGTCGCCTCCGCAGGCCATTTTGACAGAATTGAGCGCGCACCGTGCCCGGCCGCCATCGGGCCGCGGTGCGCGTTTCATTTTTTGGGACACGTTTTTGGGACACGTTCGCCGCGGCGAGACGAGGACCGCTACGGCGTCGATTGGTGCTCGACCGATCCATCGGGGTGTCCGAGAAGCACGTCGGTTGCCATGTCGAGGAATAGCCCGTGATCGAGCACGCCGGGACGGGCGCACAGCATTCGGTTCAGATCGTCCGGGGCCGAGAGGCCGTCGGGAAAGTACGCGTCGACGATCCAGAGGCCCTGGTCGGACACGACAGGCCCGTCTTTCGCTTCGGCTGTACGAAGCTCCGGGGAGGCCCCCACGTCTTCGAGCGCCTGCATCACCGGCGTTGCGGCCATCGGAAGCACCTCGACGGGTACCGGGAATTGCGTGCCGAGCCGGTCGACCGCCTTGGTGGGGTCCACCAGCACGGCGAAGCGGTTGGCCTGTTCGGCCACCACTTTTTCACGAGAATGCGCCCCCCCGCCGCCCTTGATCAATCGGAAGGACCCGTCGACCTCGTCGGCCCCGTCGATCGCGAGGTCGAGTGTGGGGGTATCGTCGAACGACGTGAGCGGAATGCCGTGGGCATGTGCTCGGCGCTCCGTGGCAAACGAGGTGGCGACGCCCCGCACGTCAAGATCATCGTTCTGGATGCGGCGGCCAAGGAATTCAAGTGCGTAGGCGGTCGTGGAGCCGGAGCCGAGGCCGAGGCACATGCCGTCCTCAACGAGGTGAACGGCCGCCTCCGCAGCGGCCTGCTTGGCAGCGTCTCGATCCATCTGCGTTTGTTTTTATAAATTTGGTGTGTAGAGACGTCTCAGTGGGACATCTCTATATGGGCAGTCAGGCATCCGTGTCTTCGAAGCCCCATTCGAATCGAAGCCGGTAGTCCTGATACTGGGCGCTGTAGCCGGCCCGCACCACCTCAAAGCCTTCGTCGAGGCCGAGGACCGTCATGCCGGGGTGCTTGTTGGGGAACGTGTCGTACACGAACCGCTCGTAGCCGCGTTGCTCCACCGCGTCGAGCATGGCGTAGAGCAGGGCCCGAGCGATGCCGTTGCGCCGGTGATCCGGATGCACCCCGCCCTTCGCGCTGTAGAACGTGGCCTGGTCGAGTTGATAGCCTAATTTGAAGCCCACGGCGGCACCGGCTCTCCGGGCGATCAGCATCAGCAGATCGTCCCGATCGAAGGTCTCGATGATGTGCGTGTCATCGAAAATCTCGACGTTGAGGCGGCGAATCGTGTCAAGCCGCTCCATGCCAACTTCTACGATGTCGAGCGGGACTTTCGCCACCGCCGTCGCGTCGGGGCCGGCAGGTCGGTCGCGTTGAATCTCCATGGTGCGGCAGGTACGGTGAAACCGGAGCGGTGAGCGACGAGCGGTCGATCAAAACGGGAGGCCGTCGGCGTCGGAGGGATCGTCCGGCGGACCGTCCGGAGGGTCCGGTGTTGTTTCTGGAGACGATGAGGGCGTTCCGTTCTGGGGGAGGGAAGAGGCCTCGTTCTCTTCGGCATTGTCCGCGGCATCCTCCTCCACGAGCTGCACCGGTTCGAGCACGTCCTCCGGCACGTCCTCGATAAACCGGCTCGGGGTGGTCATGTACTCGCCCTGCCCGCGCCGGTACTGCGTCATCGGGTAGGAGATGAACAGGTCCTCCTCCGCCCGCGTGACGGCGACGTAGAAGAGGCGAAGCTCCTCGTCCCCCCCGCCGTCCTCGCGCAGGGCGTGGCGGGACGGGATGGTGCCGTCGAGCGCCCGGATGAGGAAGACGGTGTGGAATTCAAGGCCCTTCGCGGAGTGGATGGTTGAGAGCGTAAGGGGCGGCTCATCGTCCTCGGTGGCCTCCTGGTCGAGGGCCGTGAGTTCAATGGGGTCGAGGGTGAGCGACGACAGAAAGCGCTGGCGCGTCTCATGATTGGCGGCCAAGCTGGCAAGGTGCTCCAGGTCCGGCTCACGCTTGGGATGGTCGTCGGCGTACTTGTTCTCGAACAGCGGCTGGTAGTAGCTGAGGATCGCTTCCACCTGTTCGGTCACCGACGTGTCTTCGGTGCGGACGTGACGGAGCGTAGAGAACAGCTGCTTGAGCCGAGCGGCGTACCGATCCGAAAAGGGCGCGTCGTCATCCAGAGAGAGCGGATCGTCGGCCGTTTCGGTGGACCACTCGATGAGCGAGCGCGCCGTCTTGGGGCCGATGCCGTGGATGAGCTGAAGAACGCGGTTCCAGGAGGCGGCGTC
>PXSY01000226.1:0-4292 GCA_003023125.1 Bacteroidetes bacterium QH_10_64_19 | reverse complement strand
TCGCTGAGAGACACGCCTTCTTCGCGCAGGCGGAGCACCATGTCGGCCACGAAGCGGGCTTCCATGTCCCCGTCGGCCGCGGGGACGACAGCGGGACACTGGCCCTCCGTCCGCTCCGTGAACAGGGTCTTGTCGTAGGAACGGTCGGCCTGCTCGATGACGTGGTTCGCCAGGTCCAGGATCGGCTGGGTGGAGCGGTAGTTGCGCTCCAGCTTCAGCACCTTTGCGTCGCCGAACGCGTCGGGGAAGCGGAAGATGTTGCGGAAGTCCGCCCCGCGGAATTTGTAGATGCTCTGCGCGTCGTCGCCCACCACGGTGACGTTGCCGTGGACCGAGGCGAACCGGCGGACGAGTTGGGCCTGCAGAGCATTCGTGTCCTGGTACTCGTCGACCAGCACGTGCCGGCAGCGGCTCGCCACCTGATGCCGCACGTCGTCGTTGTCGTCGAAGAGCTCCAGGGTGCGGCGCAGGAGGTCGTCGAAGTCCATGAGCCCGTGGTCCTTCTTGTACCGCCGGTACTCGTTCCGGAGCGTCTTCAGGTCGTCGTGCAGCGTGGTGAACTGCGGATAGCGTTTCGTGATGGTTTCCCTGAGCGTTTCGTCGCGGTTCGTGGCTGACGAGAACATTGAGTAGAGCGTGTTCTTCTGCGGGAAGCGTTCGTCCCCCTCGCCGTAGTCGCCCCGGGCGCGGAGCACACTCAGCACGTCTGCGGCGTCCGCAGCATCGAGGACGGTAAAGTTGCGCGGGAAGTCAATGGCCGTGGCGTGCTGGCGAAGCACTTCGAGGCAGAAGGCGTGGAACGTACCGCCGCGCACCTTTTCGCAGCGTCCGTCGAGTAGGCTGGAGGCCCGGGCCGTCATGTCGTTGGCCGCCCGCCGGGTGAAGGTGAGCAGGACGATCTGCTGGGGTCGTGTGCCCATCTCCACTAGGTAGGCCAGCCGGTAGATGAGGGTGCGCGTCTTGCCGGTGCCGGCGCCGGCCACAATGAGGAGCGGCCCGTCGTCCGCCGTGACGGCTGCGTACTGCTGGTCATTAAGCTCCTCTGCGTACTCGATCGTGAGATCCTCCGGCGACCCCGAGGGCTCGTCGTCCTCCGAACGCAGAACAATGCGACGCGCCATGGCGGAGACGTAGGTCGTTCGTGGAAGACAATCGCAGAGATCGGGCCGTAGCTGATGCTAAGACGCCCGTGCCGGACCGAACACTGACCGGCGGATGCCGGTTGAGATCGTGTGTACATCCAACGACGCCAGCCCGAAAACACCACTCGATAAACCTTCGTCCCGGGACGAGTGATCCGGTTCGAGCCGAGAGCCGCGTTGAATGATCGGCATTGTAGATTTCTTGGTCGTGGGCGGTAGACATTGGGCGGGGGCGTTTCGTAGATTACCGCCGCCCGGGTCGGGAGACACCATCTCCGATCTGCGGGAGAGCGTCTGTAGAGGCATCCTTGCGAGTGAGATTTTGTAGTCTGTTATGGGAAAAGTCATCGCGATCGCGAATCAGAAAGGAGGGGTGGGCAAGACGACCACCGCGATCAATCTGGCGGCGTCCTTGGCGGCCACAGAGCACCCAACGCTTCTCCTGGACATTGATCCGCAGGCCAACTGCACGTCCGGCATCGGCATCGAGTCGGACGAGGTCGACGATTCCATCTACGAGGTGCTCATCGGCGAGGTCGACGCGTCGGAGGCGGTGATGACGACGGAGATGCCGTTCCTCGACATGATGCCGAGCCACATCAACCTCGTGGGGGCCGAGATTGAAATCATCGACGAGACGCAGCGGGAGAAGCTCTTGAGCGCGGCCCTGCCGCGCGTTCGCCGCAAGTACGACTTCGTCGTCATCGACTGTCCGCCGTCTCTCGGACTGCTGACGCTCAACTCGCTCACGGCCGCCGATTCGGTCCTCATTCCGGTGCAGGCCGAGTATTTTGCGCTGGAGGGCCTGGGGCAACTCCTTAACACGATCAAGATCGTTCGCCAGCACCTGAATCCGGACCTGGAAATCGAGGGGGTGCTCATGACGATGTTCGACACGCGCCTCCGGCTCTCCAACCAGGTGGCCGACGAGGTGCGCCGCTACTTTGGCGACCGCGTGTTCGAGACCATTGTGAAGCGTAACGTGCGCCTCTCGGAAGCCCCGAGCTTCGGAAAGCCGGCCCTGCTGTACGAGGCGTCGAGCACCGGCGCGCAGAACTACATGGCCCTGGCGCGCGAGATTCTCGGCAATAACCAGGAATATCTCGACACGTCGCACAGCGACAATGGGACTCGCGATGCCGAGACCGCCACGGTGCCGCCCGCGGACGATCAGGAGACCCTGTCCGACGCGATCGGCGAGGACCCATCGGGGTCTGAGGATGGCTCCGTGACGCCCGCCGACGAGTTTTCGATGTAGCCCGCCTCGATGTTCGTGCATGGCGTTTTTGCGTGAAGCGCTGCTTCATTCTCCTTTTTCGTCGATCCCCCGTCTCGTATGGGTAAGAACTCAGCACTTGGCAAAGGCCTCAATGCGCTCCTGCCGGAAGAAGAGGACGAACAGGCGTCGGACGAGGACGGTGGAGGGACAGGTGAGAGTGAGGCGACGGAGCAGAGTCAGCTCTATCAGTTTGAGGACGGTACCCGCCTGCTGGGCCGCGTGGCGGAGGTGGCGGTGGAGCGGATCCGTCCGAACCCGTACCAGCCGCGTCAGGAGTTCAACGACGACACCCTCGACGAGCTGGCGGCCTCCATCGAGCAGGTCGGCATTATTCAGCCGATCACAGTTCGGTCGATCGGGGACGGTGAGTTTGAGATTATCTCTGGGGAGCGGCGCCTGCGGGCCGCCCGCCGAGCGGGCATGGAGCATCTGCCCGCATTTATCCGGGAGGCCGACTCGGAAGAGATGCTCGAGATGGCCCTCGTCGAAAACGTCCAGCGCGAGGAGCTCAATCCCATCGAGATTGCGCTGGGCTACCAGCGGCTCGTGGAGGAATGTGACCTGACGCAGGAAGAGGTCGCCGAGCGGGTCAGCAAGAGCCGGGCCACCGTCTCCAACTTCCTTCGTCTCCTGCGTCTTCCGCCCCGCATCCAGGCGGCCCTGCGCGACAAAGAGGTGAGTATGGGCCATGCCCGGGCGCTCATCGCCATGGACGACGACGAGGCCCAGGTCGCGCTCCTGCAGGAGGCGATCGAGGAGGACCTGTCGGTGCGGGAGGTGGAGACGCGCGTTCGCGGGTGGCACGAGGAGGACGAGGACGACGCGGACGCCCCTGAGCCGGTAGGCGCGGCCGAAGAGGGATCGGTGACGGAGCCGGTGCCCGACCGAAGCGACTTACAGCTCGAAGAGCTCCGCAGCAAGCTCCGCTCGCAGTTCAGCACACAAGTGCAGATTCAGCACACGAAAGACGGGGAGGGGACCATTGAGATTGCTTACTACTCCGAGGAAGACCTTGAGCGGATCATGGAGATGATGATGGGGGAATAGGCGTCGTGTGCGTAGGATCCCGACAGGACAAGACTCGGACGTGTACCGAAGCCGATAGACGCAAGAGGGCTTTTCTGCAATTCCAAAATGTTCATCGCGTTAGCGTTGCAACGTCCAACGTTCCGAATTCGCCCCGAAGGAAGCGTGTCCTTCTGATTCTGTCGACATTCCTCCCTGGAATCCGTGTGACTCGGATGCCTCGTGTCGGATTCAGTCTGTTTTTCGTCCTGCTTCTGGTAGGAGTGGGAGAATCCGTCACGTACGCCCAGCCCGACACTACGCGGGCGGCGCTCCTTGCGGAGAAAGGATTTCCGCCAGATCATTCCCCCCGCGGGGCTCTCTGGCGCGCGGCCGCCGCGCCCGGGTGGGGCCAGTTCTACAATCGTCAGTACTACAAGATGCCGTTCGTCTACGCCGGGCTGGCGGGCGGCGGCTTCGCCATCTACGAGATGAACCGCCGCTACGACCTGTTCCAGAAGGCGAATCTCTACAAGATTGGTGAGAACCGGGCGGAAGACGGAGGTGAGAATCCGTATCAACAGTTCGAGGACGAGTTCAACCAGGCCGTCGAGCGGCTCGGCGGCGAGGAGCAGGTGGGCAATGTGGGCGGACGACAACTTCGGGACCTCCGCGACAAGAACCGCCGCAGACGAGACCTTTCAACTCTGGGCACGGGGCTCTTCTATGCCCTGACGGTTTTGGATGCGTACGTCAGCGCGCACCTGCTCACGTTTGATGTTGGCGACGTGGCCGTAAATGTGCGCCCGACCGGTAGGGAGCGCCTGGCGTCGAAGACGGGGCCAGTCCAAGGGAGACGTGCTGGG
>PXSY01000225.1 GCA_003023125.1 Bacteroidetes bacterium QH_10_64_19 | reverse complement strand
TCACCGACACGGCGATGGAGGTTCCCATCAGCCGCGTGATTGAGGAGTTCCAGGACCGCTACCGCGGGGACGACTGGGACGGCTTTATCACCGAGGAGCCGCCTCTCGTCAACGAGTCCACCCTTGACACCTTGAACGAGGATCACATTCTGGGCATCGTCACCGGCCGGCCCGAGGAGGAAGCGCAGTGGACACTGAACCACCAGAACTGGACGGACTACTTTCCCCTTCTGGTCGGCAAGGAGAAGCAGGGAGATCGCTCGAAGCCGGATCCCTTCCCACTCGAACACTCGCTTACCATGCTGGCCGCGGCCGGCTGCCCAATGGAGCCCGACGAGGCGGTCTACGTGGGCGACTCAGTCGACGACATGGCCGCTGCGGAGGAGGCCGGTATGTGGCGCATCGGGGTCGTCCCGCCGTATGTAGACAGCGACGACCACGAGCCCCTGCTGAAAGAGCATGGGGCACAAATTGTGCTCGACGATCCCAACGACCTGCCCAGCGCGCTCTCGTCCCTTGGGAGTCAGGCCCCCGTACAGGCAGTGTCGTAGTCCTTCGCTCGCCCCCATTCTCCCATGTTTCGCCGGCAGGGCTCATCGTGAGGCCTGCCGGGTTTGTATTTGCCCGCCCCGAGCGAAGTCCTCCTGTCCCCACGGGCGTCTACGAGCCGTCCTCGATCACAATCTCGACCCGCCGATCTTCACGTCGCCGCTCCGGGGTTTCGTCCGGCCCGATCGTCGTGCGGGGTCCGTAGGCCTCAATCTCGAGGCTCTCCGTTCGGATGTCGTGGTTCGTGTCTAGGTAGTGAGCCACCGCGGCCGCCCGCTGGGCCGACAGGTACCAGTTGCTCGGATACGTGGCCTGCAGGCTGTCCCCGATCGGCACAGGGTCGGTGTAGCCCTGCACCCGGAAGCTCGCGTTCGGATACTCCTCCTTGATCGTCTGGGCGTGCTCGTCGAGCTGGGCCCGCCCCCGATCCGGAATCCACGCGCTGCCGGACGGAAAGTAGATGAAGGGCTCAAGGGTCGTCCCGCCCGTCTGGACGCGCACCGAGTCGCGAAGCGTTTGCGCCTGACGCTGCAGCTCCTGATTGGCGGCCTCCAGGGAGTCGATTTGGGACTGCATGTTGCTCTGACTGGCTCCCGGCTCCTCCCCCTGACATCCGACGAGAAGAGCCACAGAAAAGATAAGACTAAAAGCGAAACGCATGAGGTTGACGAATTGGCAAAGGAGTGACGATTTGATTTTGTCTAAGGTTGTCATTGAGAATTTGGAATGCAACACGCGCCGGCGACAGGGCGATTGTATGGGCGGAGCCCCGTAAAGCGATGGCGGCGCCGTTGCTTCTGATCGCAGGAGGGATGCTGTGAACGCGCAGACAAATGGCGAAATGAAAACTTGAGAAGCTGTTCGGTGGATGGATATTCAGCCGAGACACAGTGGGCGACGCTGCTAGTGCCCACCGTTTCTGTAGAACGGCGAGAACAGACCGCTGTCGCCGCGATGCGATTGCTGTGCGCCGCCCATGCGGTGCCATCCCCGCTCCAGGTCGGGCAGGGCACGGCTTCATTGGGGCGCGTGGCACCACGCGGAGCGACAGGGGATCGGCAAAGATTCTCGCACTCGCTTCACAATCGAATCGGATCAACAGCGGCCCATCTAACTTTTTGATGTTCTGCAATCCGTTCACTTCCCGGACGGACTGCGGCTGCCCTCACATCTTCACGGGAACAGGGTCGCCCATGGGGCACTCTCACTATGTGGAATCGAGCTTGGGCGTGGCTTCTCAATACGCTGCCGATCTTTCGGTGGCTCCCGGACTATACCACCGCGTCGCTGCGCGGCGACATGACGGCGGGGCTCACAGTGGGCGTCATGCTTATTCCACAAGGCATGGCCTACGCGGTCATCGCGGGCGTGCCGCCCATCTACGGTCTTTATGCCGGGCTCGTGCCGCTGCTCACCTATCCGCTGTTCGGGAGCTCGCGGCATCTTGCACTTGGGCCCGTGTCTATCGACATGCTGATCGTGGCGGCGGGAGTGGGGGCCCTCGCTGAGGCGGGCACGTCGCAATACGTCGCCTACGCCATCCTGCTGACCGCCATGGTGGGCCTCCTGCAGATGGTCATGGGGATCATGCAACTCGGCTTCGTGGCCAACCTGTTGTCGCGCCCAGTGATCGCCGGCCTCACCACGGCCGCGGCGTTCATCATTGCCTTTAGTCAACTCGGAGGCATTCTGGGGGTGGAGCTGGGCCGCTCGCAGTACGTGCACGTGCTCCTCGCAGATGCCGTCCGGAACGTGGGCGATACCCACTTGCTGACCCTCGGCATCGGAATGACGAGCATCGTGCTCCTGGTGGCCCTTCCCCGCCTGATGCCGCTCATTCCGGAGGCTCTGATTGTCGTCGCCGGTGGCACCCTCGCCGGATGGGGATTCGACCTGCAGGAGAAGGGGGTCTCGGTGGTCGGGGACATCCCGCAAGGCCTCCCCGCGCCCGAGCTGTTCGCTCTCAGCTTTTCGGACCTTAATGACCTGTTGCCAGCAGCTGTCACTCTAGCACTCGTGCAGTTCATGAAGGACATCTCCCTGGACCGGATTTTTGCCACCCGGCACGGGTACACGATCGACGCCAATCGGGAGCTCATCGGGGTGGGGGCTGGCAACTTCCTCGGCAGCCTCTTCCAGAGCATTCCGGCGTCGGGGAGCTTTTCGCGATCGGCCGTCAACGAGCAGGCGGGGGCCCGGACCGCTCTCGCGAACGTCTTCGCGGCCGGGGGCATCGCACTGACGCTTCTATTTCTCACTCCACTCTTTTACCACCTGCCCACGCCAGTGCTCGCCGCCATCATCATTGTGGCAGGGTTCAGTCTCATCGACCTCCATGAGCTGCGCGATCTTTTCCAGGCGCGCCGGCGGGACGGCTACATTGCCCTCTTCACGGCCGTCTGCACCCTCTTCATTGGGATTCAGGAAGGCATCCTGCTCGGCATCGGGGCGTCTGTGATCGCGGTGCTCTTCCGCATCAGCCGGCCCAACATGGCGGAGCTGGGGCACGTCCCCGGCACCCGCCTCTTCCGCGACCTGGACCGCTTCGAGCACGCCGTGCGCCTCAAAGACATCATGGTGCTCCGGGTGGATGCCTCCTTCTCGTTCGCCAACGCCGAGTACTTCAAGGACTTCATCCTGGAGAAAAGCGAGCAGGAGGGCCGCAACGTGGATATCGTGATTGTGGATGGGAGCAGCATCAACGGACTCGACACGACCGCCGTCGAGGCCCTCTTCTCCGTCACCGAATCGCTGGAGGAGCAGGGCATCGAGTTCCATCTGACGGGCCTCATCGGCCCCGTCCGCGAGGTCGTGCGCCGCTCGGGACTGCACGCCCTGATGGGCGAAAACAAGTTTCACCTCGACCCCCACGAGGCCGTCGTGAGCGTGCTGGAGCGCTGGGATGCGGCAGAAGATACCGACCGAACCGATCAGTACTTTGCCACGACAGATCGGGAGAAGAAGACGTCCACGCCCGCGGCGTCGTGAACACCGTGAGCATGGGGCGTGAGGGCGAAAGCCCGCCGGAAGGAAGTGGAACGCCTGATTGCGGCCAGAGCATTGTCACTGGCTATTCTGTCCGGCTCCGTTCTCGGTCGGTCAACGCACACCTTTGCCGGAGTGCGGTCGTCCCGTCGAGCACAGTGCCGAACCGATCGCAGTCATTCCGTCCCCCGCTGCACGAGCGTCCCGCACTCCTGAGCCTGCGCCACCACCTGCCCCACGGCGAACGTCCAGCGCGGAGACGTGTCGCACCCCGCTGCCTCCAGCGCCGCGGCGGCCCAGTGGTTGCAGTTGTTGAAGACGTGGTACGGGAGCGGCGACGCGTAGAAGCGGCTGTCCGCGTAGTACCCGGGCGCCGCGGCGGTTGCTTGGCCCGTTGAGTCGACCGCGAAGGACTCGGCGACAAACGATGTAAGTGCATCGAGGGCCGCCTCCCCCACCGGCACGCGGACGACGGTCTGCCCCGGAAACCGCTCGGGCACAGCCCGGTCGATGGGCACCACGTGAACCACGCTGCCGGTGGGCCAGCCCCCCGCCCGAAGCGCCCCCCACACGCCCCGCGACGTGCCCGGGTAGTACCGCGCCTCGCCCCATCCCACCTCCAGGTACGCCGCATTCGGAAAGGCGTCCAGAATTGGCCAGCGGCCCTCGGGGAGATCGGCCCGCTGCACCGCAATGCCGGCGTGCCAGCCGTGCTGGACGACGTAGATGGCACTCGTGCTGTCCTGCGCCCGGTCGGGCGGGACC
>PXSY01000224.1:1987-9969 GCA_003023125.1 Bacteroidetes bacterium QH_10_64_19 | reverse complement strand
CTCGATGAAGTCGACGCCGCCCCGATCCAGGGCGCGAAGAATCGGGACAGTGGCGTCGGGCACCGGAAAGCCATCGGTGAGGAAGAGGCCCATGGCGTTTTCGCCCTGCGCCTGCAACGCGTCGAATGTGTCGTCGAGTCGGGACATCTTTGCGTCTGGGCGTTTGGGAGTGTGGGCGTGTCGGCGACAGGGGGCGGAGCGTCCGCCCGTACGCCAACACGCCCATACGCAATCACAGGTGTTCGGCAATTGTCTCCATGTCCTTGTCCCCGCGGCCGGAGCAGTTGAAGACGAGGACGGCATCGGGGCCGCGTTCCTCGGCCAGGGTGCGGGCCAGGTCCGGAAGGAGCGCGACGGCGTGGGCCGTTTCGAGGGCGGGGATGATGCCCTCCGTCTCGGAGAGCAGCTTCACGCCGTCGAGCGCTTCCTCATCGGTCACCGGATGGTAGTCCACCCGGCCTTCGTCGCGCAGGTGGGCGTGCTCGGGGCCGACCCCCGGGTAGTCGAGGCCGGCGGAGAGGGAGTGGGCGAGGCTCACCTGCCCGGCGTCGTCCTGGAGGAGGTAGCTCATCGCTCCGTGAAGCACGCCGGGGCTTCCCTCTTCGAGGGTCGCGGCGTGGTCCCCGTCGAGCCCGCCGCCCGCGGCCTCGGTGCCGTGAAGCTGCACCTCCGGATCGTCGAGGAACGGGTGGAAGATGCCGATGGCGTTGGAGCCGCCCCCCACGCAGGCCGCGATGGCATCGGGGGTTTCCCGGCCTGTCTCGTCCCGCAGTTGTGAGCGCGTTTCGGTGCCAATGATCCGGTGGAAGTTGCGCACCATCATAGGATACGGGTGCGGCCCCACGACGGAGCCGATGATGTAGAAGGTGTCGTCGGGATTGGAGACCCAGTCCCGGATCGCCTCGTTCGTGGCTTCCTTCAGCGTCTGACTGCCCGTGGTCACGCCGCGCACGTCGGCGCCCATCAGCTCCATCCGTTCCACGTTGAGGCGCTGGCGCTCCATGTCCTCCGCGCCCATGTAGATGATGCAGTCGATCCCAAACTTGGCGCAGACCGTGGCCGTGGCCACGCCGTGCTGGCCCGCGCCCGTCTCGGCAATGATCCGCTCCTTGCCCATCCGGTCGGCCAGCAGAATCTGCCCCAGGGTATTGTTGATCTTGTGGGCCCCCGTGTGGCAGAGGTCTTCCCGCTTCGCGTAGATCTGCGCCCCGCCGATCTCATCGGTCAGGCGATCGCAGTACGTGAGCGGCGTGGGCCGACCGGCGTAGTCCCGGAGCAGCGCCCGGAGCTCGGCCTGGAAGTCCGGGTCGTCCCGATAGGTGGCGTAGGCAGCCTTCAATTCCTCAAGGACGGGCGTCAGGATCTCCGGAACGAACGCGCCGCCGTAGCGGCCGAAGTGGCCGGAGTCGTCAGGGAGGGCGTTTGGACGAGGCTCGACAATGGGATCGGGCATGAGGGCGGGATGGGGATGGGAAACCAGGGGCGGATTTCGTGGTGCGTGTTCTGTGTTGCGGATTTAGTGGGATGTAATCCGCAACGGAATACTCAATCAGGCCTCCTCCAGGTCCGCTTCGGCAGCCTGGAAGGCCTCCATAAACGTATCGATCTTCTCAAAACTCTTCTGTCCCGGCGCGGACTCGAGGCTGCTCGACAGGTCAATGGCAAAAGGGCGCATGGTGTCGACCGCGCGCTCTACGTTGTCGGCGTCGATCCCACCGGCCAGAAAGAGCGGGTAGTCTCCGGACAGCTCGCGGGCGACGCGCCAGTTGAACGATTCTCCGGTGCCGCCCCACACGCTGGAGTCGTGCGTGTCGAGCAGGAAGTAGTCGGCGGTGTCCTCGTAGCGCTCGAACAGATTCCGGAGCTGGCCGGACGAGGCATCGTGCCGCACGCGGATGGCCTTAATGACGGGACAGTCGACCTGGTCGACGACATAGGGCGGCTCCTGCCCGTGGAGCTGAGCGAACTCGAATCCGGCCGTCCCCACGGCCTCGTTGATCGTGTCCGCGTCGTCATTCACGAAGACGCCGACGGGCTTAGGGCCATGAACCCACTGCAGGATGTCGCTCGCTAGGGACGGCGGGGCGTAGCGGGGACTCTCATCGTGCTGGATGAAACCGAGATAATCGGCCCCCGCGCCTGCCAGGTAGCGCGCGTCCTCCAGTTCGGTAATGCCGCAGACCTTTAGCTTGACTCCCATGGATCGTCAATGTGTGGATGGTTGGAGGTGTGGACGGAAGAGGGGATGGCAAGACCCCCTGGCTAACTCGACTGGGCGATTTTCTTGCCCTCCGACCGGAGGTCGGACAGCGCCTCGCCGGGGTGCTCGGCCCGCATAAAGTGTTCGCCGATGAGGACGCCGTTCACGCCCGCCTTCCGGAGCCGGACGAGCGTCTCGGGATCGCTGAGGCCGCTCTCGGCGACGCGGCCCACGTGTTTCGGGGTCTGCCCAAAGATGCGGAGCGAGTTTTCGATGTCCACCTCAAAGGTATGCAGGTCTCGGTTGTTCACCCCGAGGATGGTCACCTGATCCCAGTCGATTTTGTCGAGGTCGTCCTCCGTGTACACCTCGACGAGGCAGGAGAGGCCCAGTTCGGTGGCGGCGGCGTGCAGCTCCGACAACTGCCCCGGATCGAGCGCCGTCGCAATCAGGAGCACCGCGTCGGCGCCCATCGCCCGGGCCTCCACGAGCTGGTAGGGGTCGATAATGAAGTCCTTGCGGAGCAGCGGGGTGTCGGGCACGTGGGCCCGAATCCAGGCCATGTGCTCGATGGAGCCCTGAAAATGCTGCGGTTCGGTGAGCACACTGATGGCGGCGGCGCCGTGCTGCGCGTACTGCTGCGCGATCGAGGCCGGGTCAAAGTTCTCCCGGATCACCCCCTTCGACGGGGAGGCCTTCTTGATCTCCGCAATGAACGACAGCCCCCGTTCCTTGAGCGCCTTTGTGAGGGAGAGGGGCTCGCGATCCTCGTAGGCCGGCCGCTGCTTGAGCTCAGAGAGCGGCGTATTCTTCTTCCGGCGCTCCACAAGGTCGCGCGTGTCGGCAATAATGTCGTCAAGGATGCTCACGGCGGTGTGTAGGTGTGGATGGTTGGACGTGTGAACGGGTGGAAAGAGGTGGGACATCCACACCTCCATACTTCCACCCCTTCATTCCCAATCGGGTTAGGCCTTCTGCGAGATGTCGACGAGGGTTTTCAGTTTCTCCAGGGCGGCACCGGAGTCGATGCTTTCCTCCGCGGCCTCGACACAGGCGTCGAGGTCCGCGAATTTGTCGCTCACGTGCAGGGCGTAGGCGGCGTTGAGCACCGCCACGTCGCGCCGGGGGCCCCGGTCGTCCCCGGACAAGATGTCGTGCAGGATGGTCGCATTCTTCCGGGCGGTCCCCCCTTCGAGTGAGGAGACGGAGGCGCGTTCCATGTCGTGTTGCTCCGGCCCGACCTCGCGGCTGCGGGGAACGGGGGTTTCGTCCGCGGCGTCGTACTCGAAGAGGGTCGTGGCGGCCGAGACGCTCACCTCGTCCATCCCGTCGTCCGAGTGAAGGGTGAGGACGTGATCGGCGTCGAGCTGGGCCAGGATGCGCGCCATGGTCTGGGCCGTGTCGATGTTGAACGCGCCGACAATCTGACGGGTCACACCGGCCGGGTTGCAGAGCGGGCCCAGGATGTTGAAAAAGGTGCGGACGCCGAGCGACTTGCGCACGGGCATCACGTGGCGCATCGCCGGGTGGAAGAACGGGGCGAACAGGAAGGCGATGCCGGCTTCGTGCAGGCAGTGCTCCACGCCCTCTTTTTCCAGGTCGATCTGCACCCCGAGCGCTTCGAGCACGTCCGCCGAGCCCGACTGGGACGAGACCGAGCGGTTGCCGTGCTTGGCCACGGTCACCCCGGCCCCCGCCGCAACGAGCGAGGCCGTGGTGGAGATGTTGAAGGTGCTTGCCCCGTCGCCCCCCGTGCCGCAAAGGTCGACGGCGTGCGGATCGTCGGCGTCCACCGAAACCGCAAACTCGCGCATGGTTTTGGTGAAGCCAACCAGCTCATCGAGCGTTTCCCCGCGTGTGCGGAGGCCCACAAGGAGCGCCGCGATGTGCTCGTCCCGTGCGGAGCCATTCATCATATCGGCCATGGCCGCCTCCGCCTCTGTGCGGGAGAGGATCCCCAGCCAGTTCTCAATCAGTTGGTGCCCCGCTCGCGTCATCACGCTTTCCGGGTGGAATTGGATGCCGTACACCGGGTGCGTGCGGTGCCGAAGGGCCATGATCGTGTCGTTCTCCGCCGTCGAGGCGGTCACTTCGAGGGCGTCGTGGGGAAAGCTCTCGGGGTCGATGACGAGGGAATGATAACGGGTCGCGTCGAACGCTCGGTCGATGCCCTCGAAGAGGGGCGTGCCCTCGTGGTAGACCGGGCTCGTCTTGCCGTGCATCAGCTCCTCGGCCTGCGTGATGGCGCCGCCAAAGACCTCGCCGATGGCCTGGTGGCCGAGGCAGACGCCGAGGATGGGCGTAACAGCCCCGAATTCCTCGATCACGGGCTCGGTAAGGCCGGCGTCGGCGGGATGGCCGGGGCCCGGCGAGATCAGAATGCCGTCCGGATCCATGTCCCGCACCTCCGCCACAGTCCGGTCGTCGTTGCGGATCACCTCCAGGTCGTCCGTATGCTCACCCACGAGGTGTACGAGGTTGTAGGTGAACGAGTCGTAGTTGTCGATGATGAGGATCATGGTTGCGTACGGGCGTCTGGGGGTGTGGGAGTTTGGGAGGGATTAGTATCAGTGTCGTACACAGGTTGGTCTTCTCGCACCTGATCGGCAGGTCCGCACCACTGATCTGTGTTGGTCATCATCTTTACCAGACTCCCTGAAATTTGGTCATATGTTGCATCGAGGTCATCGTACGTCTGCTGGTCGATGTAGCTGTGATCCAGGGCGGCATCGAGCCATGCCCGAGTTTCTGCAGCCTCCGCGTCTGCGTCACTCAGCTTGCTGATAAAGTGCTTTGGGTATCGCCGTTTGCGCCAAGCTTCCGCAACGTTCGCAAAAACGGAGCGAGAGGAGCGGCGAATTTGATCAGTCAGAGCGTATCGCTCCTCCTTAGGCCAGGACTCAGTGCACCGGAATATCGTGCGGGCTGCCTGGAAGGCTTCCTTGTAAACTCGGAGCTCTCTAAACGACTCAACCATCGTTGACAACTCTGTGGAAGATTAGTCGTGGTTTTTTCTCCCAAACTCCCATACTCCCGCACTCAAGTACGGACTAATCCAGTTACCTCCCGCACCCGCTCCAGGATCGGGGCCATTTGCTCGCGGGCCGCCTCCGCCCCCGAACGTAGCACATCACGAACGTAGTCCGGACGCTGTTTGAGCTTCTTCCGTCGGGCCCGGGCCTCCGCAAAGTGATCCTCAATGAGGCCGAGGAGGGCCTGCTTGGCGTGGCCGTAGCCGTAGCCGCCCGCCCGGTACTGCTCGGCGATCTCCTGCTGCGTCTCATCGTCGGCGAAGAGCGAGATGAGGGCAAAGACGTTGCACGTCTCAGGGTCCTTGGGCTCGTCCAGGGGGGTCGAGTCCGTGACGATGCTCATGACCTTCTCCTTCAGCGTCTCGTCCTCGTCGAAGATGCCGATGGTGTTGTCGTAGCTCTTCGACATCTTGCGGCCGTCGGTCCCGGGGATCACGGCCACGTCGTCGAGGATGTGGGGCTCGGGCAGCGGGAAGAGCGGCTCGTCGTCGGGACAGAAGCGGTGGTTGAACCGCCGGGCGAGGTCGCGGGCCATCTCCAGGTTCTGCTTCTGATCGGCGCCCACCGGCACGAGCGAGCCCCCGTACGCCAGAATGTCGGCGGCCTGGAGCACCGGATAGTTGAAGAGCCCTGCGCTGGGGGAGAAGCCGGCCTCCACCTTCTCCTTGTAAGCCACGCCCTTTTCGAGGTGGCTCGTGGGGAGCAGGTTGAAGAAAATCCACATCAGTTCGGTGACGGCGGGCACGTCGCTCTGCACGAACAGGGCCGCCTCGTCGGGATCAAAGCCCAGCGCGAGGTAGTCCAGCGCCACGTCGAAGGTATGCTGGCGGAGCTGCTCGGCGTCCTGCACCGTCGTCATCGCGTGGTAGTTCACGATAAAGTAGAACGCGGCCGGGGCCGACGGAGAGGTCGATTCTGTCGCTTCCATAGAAAAGACAGATTGAGCAGGTGAAGGCGGGAAAGGCCGAGAACGGTGGGGCCTATGCCGCGGCTGCGCCCTCGACACGCCGCTGAAGCGCGGAAAGGGCGTTCAGGCGGTCCTGGCTGTTGCTTTTGACCGCTTCGAGCACGCCCCGCGTGCGCATCTGATGCTCGAGGTCGAGCTCGTCGGCGAGGGACGCATTGAAATCGGTCTCCAGATCGTGGAGCTCCTCAAAGAGATCGGCGAGACCGCCGTTGACCGAGAAGTCTTCGGGGGACAGATCCGTCCCGTTGTAGGCCGTTCCGCCACAGCTGAAGACGGTCTCCGACAGCTTGCCCACGTCGGTCCGGGCGGTTTTTTGCAGTCGTTCGAGGACGTCCACGACCCGCTCATCGTCACAGTGCCGGATGGCGGCCCCGTAGTGATGGTTGAGCCGAATGTGCTGTTCGATCAGTGGATTGAGACGCTCGACCGTCTCGGACCGGCTCATCGTCTGGCCGGCCCAGCCGCGGTTCAGGAGGGCTTCCTTAATCGGGTTCGACATGGAGACTGGAGATCGTGAGGAGAAACTCGCAGTGTGATACCGTCGACGGGGAATGAGGTTTGGAGTGAGCCTGGACCGCTCGGGGCCCGTCCGGGTCGTATCGGTCCAATCACAAGAGCCCGTCGGCCGCCACATGCATGGCCTGGCGCAGCGCGGCGGCCTTGTCGCGGGTTTCCTCGTACTCACGGGCCGGATCGCTGTCGGCCACGATGCCCGCGCCGGCCTGTACGTACGCAGTCTCGTCGGTCACGACCATCGTGCGAATGGCGATGCAGGTGTCGAGCGTGCCGGAGAAGTCGACGTAGCCGACGGCCCCGGCGTAGATGCCGCGACGGGAGGGCTCGAGCGTGTCGATGATCTCCATCGCCCGCACCTTGGGCGCCCCGCTCACGGTGCCGGCGGGGAAGCAGGCGGCCAGCACGTCCATGGGGCCGCGATCTGCGTCCAGGGTGCCGGTGACCGACGACACGATGTGCATGACGTGGGAATACCGCTCGATGTAGGCGTAGCGGTCCACCTCCACAGTCTCGTACTGACAGACCCGCCCAAGGTCGTTCCGGCCTAGGTCGACCAGCATCAGGTGTTCGGCCCGTTCCTTCGAGTCGTTGAGCAGTTCGTCCGCCAGGGCCTCGTCTTCGGCCTCGTCTTCCCCCCGGGGTCGCGTGCCGGCGATAGGGAGCACCTCGGCCGTGTCGTCTTCGGCCCGAACCAGAACCTCCGGTGATGAGCCCACGAGGGCGACCTCGTCGAGGTCAAGGTAAAACAGGTAGGGCGACGGATTGACCTGCCGCAGGGCGCGATACAGATTGAATCGATCGCCCTGAAAGGAGGTCGCAAATCGCTGCGACAGCACGACCTGAAAGATATCACCTTTCCGAATGTGTTCCTTGGCGGTCCGGACCGCGTCTTCGAAGACCGGCCGCTCGACGTTTGAGTTGAGATCGTCCTGGGTCCACTCCACCGGAGAGGGAAGCTCCGGGGATTGCTTGAGGTCCGCCTCCAGGTCGCCCAGACGCGTCTGCGCGTTGTCGTAGGCGGCACGGAGGTCCGTCTCGCGGTCGACAAACACGTTTGCCATGAGGACGAGCTGGTGCCGTACATGGTCGAAGGCCGCCACTGTGTCGTAGAAGCACCATACGGCGTCGGGCAGTCCCAGGTCATCGGGGGGGGCGTCGGGGAGGTCTTCGACGAGCCGAACGGCGTCGTAGCCCATGTAGCCGACAGCCCCGCCGCGGAGCCGCGGAAGGTCGGGAAGTTCGAGTTCTTCGTATCGGTCCAGGTACG
>PXSY01000224.1:0-1813 GCA_003023125.1 Bacteroidetes bacterium QH_10_64_19 | reverse complement strand
AACAAACAAAAAACCCGCTACCAGCATGCCGGCAGCGGGTCCAGAGCCATTACAAGCGGAGGTGCAGTGCACATCATCAGGCACGCAAGGGGCTCTCGACCCGGGCAGAGGGCCGCCAGCGCCACCAGTCCTGTGATGTGATGCAGGTTGCGCGTGTCATGATACTACAGGGTATTACTCAGGCGGTTCGGGTGCAACGAGCAGGATTTGAAATTCAGTTGGAGGCGGCACGGGTCGGAGGAGAGAAGCCGGGACGTTCGTCACGGGGAACGGGGAGTCGGACGGCAGTTCGTGTGACCAGCGAGTGGGAAAGCGGCAAAGAGAGGAACCTGCAGGGGATTCAGGTTTTGGGATGAGACGGCAATGGCTCCTCGAACTTTGATTAGTCCGGCCGCACATGGCCCTGGTGCAGACTGTCCGTGAGCGGTTTCGACGCTACCATCCGCAGATCGAGGGCCTGCTCTTTGGGCTCTCGCTCCTCGGGGTGCTGACGGTCGTGCACTTGTTTATCCAGCAGAACCGTGGGTTTGAGGACGGTTGCACCGGCTTCGCGACCCTTGATTCTGCGTCTTTCGCTTTCAACTGTGCGGCGGTGACCACAGGACCAGGGAGCGAACTCCTTGGGGTGTCCAACATTGTATGGGGCTTTGGATTTTATCTTGCCGTCGCGGTCCTTACGGTGATTGTGTTTTGGGTGGGAATCGAGGTTCGGGAGTGGGTGCAAGGTACCCGTACGATTTTACTTACTGGGGGAGTCCTGTACTCGGGATATCTCACGTACCTGCAAGTGGGAACGCTCGAGGTCGTGTGCCTCCTCTGCTTTGCCTCGGCCCTCATTGCCACGCTTTTGCTTGGGGCCCAGATTGCTACACTCGTTGCTTCGTCTTCATCAACTGATCCGTCTATGTCGTCTCGCCTCGCAAAACGTCAAATAGCCCTGTTTGTCTACCTCATCGCGGCCATGATTGTCCTCGTGGGGGCCGACGTCGTATACTTCGACGGCTTCAACCTGTCGCAGGCCCCGTCGGCAATCGCTGCGTCGGCGGAGAGGCCGAGCGGGAATGCTCAGTGTGAACTCGATACCACCAAGGCACCCGTGGGCGAGAACGGAGCGTCCTTGGTCAATTTTCAGGACATCACCAAAGGCAGTGCCGAGTCGGGCGTAACGGTGGTCGAGTATTTTGACCCGAATTGCCCACACTGCAAAGACTTTCATCAGGTCATGAAACAGTTGGTGGAGGCCCACAGCGACGAGGTTCGGTTCGTGTACAAGCCGTTTGCCCTACGCAGGACATCGTTGCCCGAGATTCGGGCCTTGTACGTCGCGGCGCAGTCCGGCAAATTCAGCGAAATGCTGGACGCTCAGTACGAGCGTCAGGGTGGGGGCGACATCACCATGAATGACCTGCGGTCGATTGCGTCCGAGATTGGCATGGATCCCGACGTGGTGAGCAATCGGGTCGAGCAGAATCAGTACCTGGATCAGGTGCTCCAAGTCGCCAAGCGTGGCAAAGAGATCGGGATCGATAGCACGCCCACCGTTCTAGTGAACGGACACTTCGTGCAGAGTCGCTCGCTCGAATGCATGAACACGTTCATCGAACAGGCACAGGCGGGCGACCTCGGCGGGACGGCCTCCAAGTGATTCTTTTCGGTTTCAGAGTGGTGACTCTGCATGGAGCCCGGCCGACTGCAGCTCTCTTACCGATTTGGCATCGCGCTCGTCCTCGGGCTTTTCGTCGGCCTCCAGCGGGAGCACGCCTATCGAGAACGGGTGGACAAGGAGGGCGAGCTGCTTGCTGGGGCATGTACG
>PXSY01000223.1 GCA_003023125.1 Bacteroidetes bacterium QH_10_64_19 | reverse complement strand
CGGTCGGCCATCTCGCGGTCCAGGACGAGCTCCATATTGCCGGTGCCCTTGAATTCCTCGAAGATGACCTGGTCCATGCGGCTGCCCGTTTCGATAAGGGCGGTGCCGATGATGGTGAGGGAGCCTCCTTCCTCGAGGTTGCGGGCCGCTCCGAAGAACCGCTTTGGGCCGCGCAGGGCTCCGGCCTCGATGCCGCCCGACAGGGTCCGGCCCTTCTCCGGCGTCACGGCGTTGTGGGCCCGGGCCAGACGAGTGATCGAGTCGAGCAGCACACACACGTCCTGCCCCGACTCGACGAGGCGGCGCACCTTCAGGGACACCGTGTCGGCCACCTCGACGTGCCGCTCCGGGTCTTTGTCGAACGTGGACGCGACGACCTCGCCGTCCACCGCGCGGTTCATGTCGGTCACCTCCTCCGGCCGCTCGTCGATGAGTAGGACCAGGAGGTGGGTGTCCGGATGATTGACCGTGATGCCCTTGGCAATCTTTTGCAGCAGGACGGTCTTGCCTGCCTTCGGGGGCGAGACGATAAGGCCACGCTGCCCTTTGCCGATGGGGGCGAACAGGTCGAGGATGCGCGGGCCGTAGCTGTCCGATTCAACCTCCAGGGTGAACCGCTCCTGCGGAAAGATGGGGGTCAGGTACTCAAAGTCGGACCGCTCGCCGAGCTCGTCGGGGTCGCAGCCATTGATCGCGTCAACCTGAATGAGCGCGAAGAACTTTTCGCCTTCCTTGGGCGGGCGGACGCGGCCCTTCACCGTATCGCCTTCCTCCAGGCCGAAGCGCTTGATCTGTGACGGCGAGACGTAAATGTCGTCGGGGCTCGACCGGTAGCTGTACTCGTCGGACCGGAGAAATCCGTATCCGTCCGGCAGCACTTCGAGCACGCCGCCCTCTTCGAGCATGCCCCGCAGTTCCGTCTGGTCGGGGTCGTAGCGCCGCATGTAGGCGGGCTTGCCAGTATCTTGATCTTCGTCGTCGAACGCATCGTCGGCGTCCGGCTGCTCGGCTCCGTCGCCGGAGGGCTGCGCTGAGAGGGCCTCGGCGTCTTCGTCGTCCGACGCGGCCCCTTCGGCCTGCGCTTCCAGGATGCGGTAGATAAGATCCTGCTTGCGCAGTTCGGAGTAGCCGGACAGGTCGAGTTCGCGGGCAATCTCGCGAAGCTCGTCGAGCTTCTTCTCTTGCAGGGTGGAGATTTTCATTGGGTCACTCACGGGTAAGAGAGGGGCCGTTCGGGCGCGACCGAGCTGACCGCGCTGTCCGAAACGGGGACGGAGGTACGTTCAAAGAGGCGAAGAGGGGGGCGGCCTTTGTGGTTCTCGTCGAACACGACGGGTCTGCAGACAAAGAACGGGAATAGCACCGTCGAGAAAGAGGCGCATTGTCGCTGGCTCGGAGGGATTGCCCCCACCTGAGTGTGGAGGGGACGACCGGGGCAGGCGAATGCTGAGCGGGGAGTGGGGAGAGCCCGCGTGTCCTATTCCTTCCAGGCAACGGCCCAGTCCGGTGAGTGAGAGGGGGCCGTCTGGCGGTCGAACCTCGTCGTGAAAAGACGTGCGTATCATAAGCCGGATCCTCTGCTACGTACCGGGCACGTAGTTGGTTCATAATGCGACGGCCTCATGTCTGTGGGGGGCGAGGAGCAGTGTGCGGAACTCGGCCCGGAGCTGCGGTCCGGGGGGAAGGGCGAGTTCTTTTTTCTGTTCGGAACCTCACACGATCAGGGCGATCGCTGGGTCGTACTGAATTTCAGGAGGAATCAGCACGTTCCGTTGGGACGGCGTGATTAATGTGTCTTATCATATCCGTTGCGTTACGCACGCTATCTATCATGTCTGTATTGCCGATGACGTACCGCTGGACCCGCCGATCGCTTGAGGACCCCGAAGTTGTGCCGCACCTGCGGCGCGAGCTTAACGACCTGCCCTCGCCCCTTGCCCGGGCGCTCGCCCTGCGCGGCATCACCACCTTCGAGGAGGCAAAACGCTTCTTCCGGGCCGACCGCTCAGCCCTGCACGATCCCGAGGACATCCGGGATATGCCGACGGCGGCCGCCCGCTTGGCTGCGGCCATCGAGCAGGACGAGACGGTGCTCGTGTACGGCGACTACGACGTGGATGGGACGACCGCCACGGCACTCCTTGCCGACTTCCTGCGGGCCCGCGGGGTCGACGTCTCGTTTTTCATCCCGGACCGGTACGAGGATGGATACGGCCTCTGCCGGCGGGGCTTGGACGTGGCGGTCGAACAGGACGCGTCGCTCGTCGTGGCGCTCGACTGCGGCATCACGGGACACGAGGAGGCCGCCTACGCGCAGGAGCAGGGCCTCGATCTGATCATCGCGGACCACCACACCCCGAAGGAGACGCTGCCCGACGCGCTTGCGGTTCTGGATCCGAAGCGCCCCGACGACGATTATCCGTTTACGGAGCTGCCCGGGTGCGGGCTCGCCTTCAAGCTCGTCCAGGCCACGCTGGCCCACCGCGACGAGGCCCCGGACGTGGCCTTTGAGCACCTGGATCTTCTCGCCCTGTCGACGGCGAGCGACATCGTGCCCCTCCACGGCGAGAACCGGGTGCTCATGGCGGAGGGCCTCCAGGCCCTGCAGCGCAGCACGCGTCCGGGCATCCGGGCGCTGGCCGACGCCGCTGGCCTCGACCTGCAAAGTGTGACGTCGACCGGCAACATTGTGTTCACCCTCGGGCCCCGCATCAACGCCGCGGGCCGCATGGACCACGCCTCCAAGGCAGTCGAGCTGCTGCTCGCGACGAACTATGAGGAGGCGGAGCCGCTGGCCGCCGAGCTTGAGGCCCTCAACCAGGAGCGCCGCCGCATCGACGATGAGATCGAAGAGGAGGCCACCGAGCGCGCCGAGCGACAAATCACCGCCCGCAGTCCCCACGCGCTGGTGCTCTACGATCCGGACTGGCACCTCGGGGTGATTGGGATTGTAGCTAGCAGCATTGTCGAGCGCTTTCATAAGCCGACAATCTTGCTTACGCACAATGGCGACGAGGTGAAGGGCTCAGCCCGGTCGATTGAGGGCATCAACATCTACGAGGCGCTCTCGGACTGTGAGGATCTCCTCACGCAGTTCGGGGGGCACGATCACGCCGCCGGAATGTCCCTCGCCGCGGACGACATTGAGGCATTCCAGGACTGCTTCGACGCCGCGGTGGGCGAGCGCGTGACGCCCGAGCTTCTACGGCCAACCATCAAGGTCGACGCGCCGGTGAACCTTGAGACGATCGGGGCCGTCGAGGATCGCTTCTGGGCTGTTCTCAAGCAGTTTGGGCCGTTCGGGCCGTCGAACCCGAAGCCGGTGTTCCACGCGGAGAACCTGGACGTGGTCTCGGCCCGCACGGTGGGCAGCGACGACAGTCACCTCAAGTTTGAGGTGCGTCAGTACGACTCGTCGACCGGGGACACCTTCGACGCGATCGGCTTTGGGATGGGGGACCAGCTCTCAGTGCTCCAGGAGAGTCAGCAGACGGGAACGCCCGTAGAGGTGTTGTTCTCGCTGGAAGAGAACACCTGGAACGGGCGCACGAACCTGCAACTGAAGGTGCGGGATGTGAGGTTGGAAAGTGAGAAGGTTGAAAGTGAGAAGGGTTGAAGGTAGAAAGATTGCAGATTGAGGATTGCAGATTGGGATTGCGGAAGGGAAGGAGGCATGGAGGTCAGAGAGATGTCAGGAATGAGGCGGTGCGTTGCTCCGACCAGTATTCGCCCGTGTCGTTGAATGAGACGAAGCCGACGTGACCGCCGCTCTCGGGGACCTCCAGCGTCAGGTGGCTGTGGCGCCGGGCAATGGGGGATGGATAGCACGAGGTGGGAAGAAAGGGATCGTTGGCGGCATTGAGGAGCAGGGTGGGCACGGCAATGTCCGATAGCACGGATTTGCTGCTGGCCCGTCGGTAGTAGTCGTCTGCCCCGTCGAAGCCGTGGAGCGGCGCGGTGTAGGCGTCGTCAAATCCGCGCAGGGTCCGGATTTCCTGGAGGGGGGCGGTGGACACCCGGTCGGGGTGTTGCTCCGCCTTCACGCGCATCTTCCGCCGTAGGGAGCGGAGGAAGTACTGCGTGTAGTGCCAGTTCGACCACCGATCGATTCGGTCGGCAGAGGCGTCGAGGTCCACGGGAGCGGAGACCACGGCCGCGCCGATGATTCGAGCGTCGAGCTGATGCCCTTGTTCGCCGAGGTACTTGAGTGTGAGGTTGCCGCCGAGGCTGAAGCCGACGAGCGCTGTCGACTTGTATCCTTGATCGAGGACGTGTTTGACCACGAGGGCGAGGTCGTCGGTCTTGCCGCTGTGGTAGGTGACGACCTGCCGGTTCGGCTCG
>PXSY01000222.1 GCA_003023125.1 Bacteroidetes bacterium QH_10_64_19 | reverse complement strand
CGCCCTCGGAGGACTCTATACGGCCTCCATTGCGCAACCGATGGCTCGGGCCTCTGTCGCAGACGCGTTGTCGAGGAAAAATGGCGGATCAGACGTACCGTGAGCGGGGACGTAGGAGGTGAAGCCCGCCTCCCCGCCGACAGGCTTCAAGTAGATCCAAGACGTGCGAGCGTCTACGGTAAGGGATCGCTTTGCGGGACGACCTGTTGATGCACTGCATCATCGCTGCCCTGCACATCGCCACTGCCCCATCTGCGCATGGAAGATCGTCGTGCTGCCATGTGGCCCGGTCGCCTCGAATGGGGTTTGATTGTCGCCTTCTGGGGCACCGTGGTGCTGCTTTCCGTAGGGCAAAGCATGCTGGGCGACGCCTCCGGAGAGATGCACTGGGGGCGCACCCTGGGCGAGTTGTTCGAATACAGCCTGTGGGCGCTCGTCACGCCGTTTGTCTTTCGGTTTGCCGCGTCGCTTCCGGTCGTCGAGCCCATCGACACGAAGCGGACGACGATGATCCGCAACGGCCTCGTGCACGCGGCGGGGGCCCTCGCCCTTGCCCTTGTCGTCGATTTCGGCGAAGACCTAGTGATGTCCGCTTTCAGCGACCGCTCTGTGAAAGTCGTAGAAGCCCTGCGCCGCTTCTGGTTTACCGACGAGTTGGTCGTCTACCTGGTCATTCTGATGGCCGGGTTTGCGCGGAGCTACTACTTCCAGCAGAAGGCGCAGCAGGAGGAGGCCGAACGGCTCGAACAGCGCGCGGAGGCCCTTGAGGCAAAGCTGACGGAGGCCCGCCTGGAGGCGCTTCGGATGCAACTCAATCCGCATTTTCTGTTCAATACGCTCCACGCGGTAAGCACGCTCGTCGACCGAGACCCGGCCGGGGTCCGCTGTATGATTGCCCGGCTTAGTGAACTGTTGCGCCATGTGCTCGACGAAGAGGCGCCCCAAGAGGTCCCCCTGTCCGAAGAGCTCGAATTTCTGGACGGCTATTTTGAGATCCAGTCCATCCGGTTTCAGGGGAGGCTGGACACGGAAGTCGACGTGCCGCGCTCTCTGTACGAGACCCAGGTGCCGAACCTCATTCTCCAGCCCGTCGTCGAGAACGCCATCAAGCACGGGGCCAGCCAGGTGCGCGGCGGCGGGCGCATCGAGGTTCGGGGGCGTCGGGACGGGGACGCCCTGATGCTCACGGTCGTGGACAACGGCCCCGGATTGCCGGAGTCGCAGGAAGATGGGCTTGGGCTTCGGAACGTCCGCGCCCGCCTCGAGGAGCTCTATGGAGACGATCAATCGCTCCGCCTCACCTCGATGGACGATGGGGGCACTCGTGCCGTCCTCACGCTTCCCTATCACACGAGGGCGTCGCTATACACCGCTTCCGGAAGCGCTCCCCTCCGTCCGGCGGTTCCCGAGGCAGACACCCCCTAGTTTTCCCTATTCTCGTTGTCTGTTGGCCGATCATGACCTTCGACGATCCTGCTTCCATTCGTGTCCTCGTCGTGGACGACGAGCCGCTCGCCCGCGAGCGCCTCCACGAACTGCTGCACGAGACCCCGGGCGTCACCGTGATGGGCACCGCGGAGGACGGCCCCGAGGCGGTCGACGCGATTCGCGACGAGAGCCCAGATCTCGTTTTCCTGGACGTGCAGATGCCGGGCATGAGCGGCATCGACGTGATCGAAGAGGTGGGCCAGGCGGAGATGCCCGTGACGGTCTTCGTGACGGCTTACGACCAGTACGCCATCAAGGCCTTCGACCTCGCCGCGGTCGATTACCTGTTGAAGCCGTTCGACGACGAGCGCTTCGAGGAGGCCCTGCGCCGCGCCCGGGAGCACATCGAGAGTCAGGAGGACGCCATCCCGGATCGGCTCCTGCGCCTTCTCCGCGAGCGCGACCCGTCGTTGCTCGACGACGCCGATTCTAACGAGGAGTCCTACCTGGAGCGCATCGCAGTGCAGGGGCGGGGCAAGGCGCGCATCGTTTCCGTCGACGATGTCACGCACATCATCGCCGACGGCTCCTACGCCGAGCTCCACACCGACGACGACACATACGTGATTCGGGAGCGAATGAAAACGCTGGCCGCGCGGCTCGATCCCGACGCATTCGTTCGCGTGCACCGGTCGGCCATCGTGCGGCTCGACGAGATCGAGCTGATCCTGCGGGGCGGCGGCGGCGATTACGCCGTGCGGCTCAAGGAGGGGGCCCGCGTCAGCGTCAGCCGCAGCCGCGTGGACGAGTTGCAGGATCGGCTCGGGGTGGACGTGCTGCAGCGCGACGACAGTTAGCCCGGTTTTCTCACGAGAGGCGTAGCGAGGCACAAGAGGCGGTTCAAGATGCCATTTGCGCCCCGACCGAAGGGAGGAAGTACTCCTGGGGTGCGCACCGCAGGCGATCCCGAAAGCTTTCGTGGATCGTCGAGAAGCAAAAGTGAGCAGATTGGAGCCTGCCCTCGACCGCTGTCGGGGCCGCCTCTGAAGCCGCAGTAGCGTCCCGTGAGAAATCCGGGTTAGGCGCGGGGGCGCCCCAAACCAGTTCTCAGGCACGGCTGCCGTGCTGCTCCAGCACAGCGTCGGCCTGCCGCTGGACGTCGGGGCGCTCGCGGAGCTCGTGGATGGCGTCCTGCGCGCGGTGGTAGGCCTCATTGTGATCCACGATGCGCTCGGGGTAGTCCTGGCCCACCACGACACCACTGGCCTGTTGCTCGATCGGCGGCATGCGCCAGGGCTCGTGGACGTATGCGGTCGTTTCGAGCGACGACAGCTCGGGCACCCAGCGGCGGATAAACGTGCCGTCGGGATCCTGCTCCTTGCCCTGCTTGATGGGATTGTAAATGCGGACGCGATTGATGCCGGTGGTGCCAGATTGCATCTGCACCTGCGGGTAGTGGATGCCCGGCACGTAGTCGGCCATGAGGCCGCCGTAGGTGGGGGCAAAGCGGCGCCAGTCGAGCCAGCAGTCGTACGCGGCGAACGAGCAGAGCATGGCCCGCATCCGAAAGTTAAGCCAGCCGGTGGTGCGGAGGCAACGCATACACGCGTCGACCATGGGGAAGCCGGTGCGGCCGTAGAGCCACGCGTCGTAGAGCGCCGGGTCCCAGGTGTCCGCTCGCAGGTCGTCGAATGCCGGGATGTAGCTTTCGTTCTCAATGCGGGGTGCGTCCTCCAGCTTCTGCGTGAAGTGGCTGTGCCAGTGGAGGCGACTGTCGAAGCTACTGAGCGACTTGCGCCATGCGGCGGCCGCCTCCCCACTGCTCCCCCGAAGCTCCTCTTGCCGCTGCCGCAGCTCGTAGACCGTCCGCCGCAGGCTGATGGTCCCGAACGCGAGGTGGACCGACATTCGGGAGCATTCCGTCTGGGCCGGAGCGGGCCTCGACATGGCCCGCCGGTAGGTTTGGCCTCGGTCGTAGAGGAACGAATCGAGGGTCCGGTGGGCCTCCGCTTCTCCAAGCTGCTGGACGGCCGTCGTCGAGGGGGGCAGCCCGAGGTCTGCGTGACTCGGCATGGGGCCAGGATCGATGCCCTCCACGGACCGGAGCGTGTCGGGCGGGTAGACGAGCGGCTGATTCATGTAAGTCTCCCACCGCTCGGCCCAGTGGTCGCGGTCGT
Source organism: Bacteroidetes bacterium QH_10_64_19 (assembly GCA_003023125.1). The sequence goes on along the minus strand of PXSY01000222.1, from coordinate 752 downwards.
GCGGCCCGCGAATGACGCCTCGGTGCGGAACCTCCGTAAATGGCACCCCCTGTTCCTCCGCCCATGCGCGAACACGCCGGTCCCGCGCAAACGTGCGCTGATTCCCGGTCTCCTCGTGCGCCCAAAGTCGAATCGGGCCTAGACGGTCGCGAATCGTCGCGAGCACGTCCGGCATCTCGCCGCAGCGCACCACGAGCGGCTGGCCGCGCTCGGCGAGGCGCGCCCGGAGCTCAATCAGGGCCTCGCGGATGAGGGTCCAGTGGCGAGGCCGATAGTCATCGCCCGCCGCAATGGAGGGTTCGGCCACGTACAACGGCAAGACCGGCCCGCGCTCGGCCGCGGTGGCGAGCGGTCGATGATCGTCGACGCGAAGGTCGCGCTTGAACCAAACGACGTGAATGCGGGACGGCATGGCCATCGAGAAGTTCTGCTGAGTGATTGCCCACTACGTACCGTCGTACTCGCCGTCCGATTCGCCGCAAACGTACCGGTTCTGAAAGATCGAGGAAGCGCCGGGACGGACGCATGAATCGATAGGCCTCTGTGCCAGATCTGCAGTCGCGCTCTGTCGGGCGCGGCTGAGGATTTTTTATTCGCGAGAGAGAATTGCTCGCGGTCCAGGTTCCTCTGTTTGGGCCCTTAGAGTCTGTTTTGATTTTGGGTCGGATCGCGAGAGCGAGAATTGACGGAGCGAAAATCGTCCCCTGAACGAGACCTGTAGTGGGCTACCGGTTGAGTGAAGGGGCGATTTG
>PXSY01000221.1:2700-7094 GCA_003023125.1 Bacteroidetes bacterium QH_10_64_19 | reverse complement strand
GTAGTCTGCCCGTCCGGAAAGAAGCAGATGATCTGGTGAGAAAGGACCGGAATCGGAAGTCCCTTCTCCAATTTTCGCATCGAACCGAACAGTCGTTCCAGTGTCGAGAAGAGCCCGAGGGTCCGGAGGTCCCGGTTGAACAGCGCCATCCCCGCTCCATGCAAGGCGGTGCGAATCCTCAAGGTACCCAACAGGTTGCTTTTCGTAGCGGGAGAACCGCTCAGGTGAGGCCGGTGTCTCAACCTTGTGTCCGGGTGTTTCGGGGGGCGGACAAGGAACTTTGGCGAAACGCAGAGCTCACGCCGGGAGCGGCGACGAACGGGAGACGGGAAGCCGCGTTCATTGTCTGCGTTTTACTCATTTCCGCTCATCGGTCCCCATTGTGCCCGTCCTTCCCAACGCCTTCCGCACCGAACTGCGCGCCACCCTCCGCCTGGCCGGACCGGTCGTGGCGGCACAGCTGGCGCACATCTCTATGGGCTTCGTGGACACGGTGATGGTGGGGCGGCTAGGGCCGGAGGCGCTGGCGGGCGTGGCGCTGGGGAATACGGTCTTTTTCTTCTTCGCCATCATGGGGATGGACGTGGTGCGAGCCGTGGGGCCGATGGTGTCGCAGGCCGTGGGAGCGGAAGAACCGGCGGCCGTGGGCCGGAGCGTGCGGCAGGGCCTCTGGCTCGCCGCCGGACTGGGGCTGCTCATCTTCCTGGTGCTTAGCAACGTCGAGCCGGTGCTGCGGTGGACCGGGCAGCGCGAGGGGGCCATCGACGGGGCGACGCGCTACCTCAACGCCATCCGGTGGGGCATCCTGCCATTTCTGGGGTTTGCGGCACTCCGGAGCTTCGTGGAGGGGCTCTCGCGGCCTCTTCCGGTTACCATCATCTCCCTCGTCGGCGTGGCGGTAAACATCGGCGCCAACGAGCTGCTGATGTTTGGCCACTGGGGCCTGCCGGCGATGGGGCTGGCGGGCACCGGCCGGGCCAGCACGATCGTCTTCTCGGTCCTCTTCGGGGCGCTGGCAGTGTTCGTGCATCGCACCGAGCCGTTCGCCGAGCATGGCGTGTTCACGCGCCTCCGCGAGCCGGACCCGTTCTATCTGCGCGAGCTCGTGTGGGTGGGGGCGCCGATGGGCGCCTCGCGGGGCATCGAGTCGAGCCTGTTCACGGGGACCACGGTCCTGATGGGCACGCTGGGGACGACGGCGCTGGCAGCCCACCAGGTGGCGCTGCAGTGCGCGGCGTTTGCGTTTATGGTGCCACTCGGGATTGGCATGGCGGGCACCGTGCGGGGGGGGCAAGCGGCCGGGGCGCGGGACGAGACGGGGGCGCGCCGGGCCGGGGGCGTAGCGATGGGACTGGCGACCCTCTCCATGGCGGGCACGGCCATCCTCTTCTGGACGCTGCCGAAGCCCATTGTGGGGCTCTACCTGGACCTGTCCGCCCCCGGCAACGCCGAGGTCATCGCGCTGGCGGTACAGCTGCTCGGTGTGGCCGCCGTCTTCCAGCTGTTCGACGGACTGCAGGTGGCGGCCCACGGCGCGCTGCAGGGCCTCAAGGACACCCGCGTGCCCATGGGCATCGCGGCGGTCACGTACTGGGGCATCGGGCTCGCCACCGGCTACCTGTGGGGCGTGCGTGGGGGCGGCGGCCCCGAGGCGCTGTGGTGGGGCCTCGTCGTGGGCCTCGCGGCGGCGGCCGTGCTGCTGGTGGCGCGGTTTCACCGGCAGGTAGAGCGGGCCGTCCGCGGGGAAGCAGTGCCTGCTCCTGCAGAGGAGCCCGAGGCTGCACCGGTCTCGACGGTTGTCCCGGAAGAGTAGGAAGGAGGACGAAGAGAGATCGAAAAGGAAGAGGACGCTCCGGCACCCCGGCACGACGGTCCACCTTGCTGGTTGGAAAAAATACGTTCCGTCCTCTGCCGGCTGGGCCGCGGAAACACTCATCAGTCCCTCCAATCGTTACTGGTGATCGATGCACGTCGAAACCCTCGGCGACGGCCGCCCCGACTACACCATCGTTGCCTGTGTCCACGGCGACGAGACCTGCGGCTGGCACGCGTTCAATCGGTTCAAGGCGAGTGACATGTCGGTCGCGGAGCCCGTCAAGTTTGTGCTCGCCAACGAGCGGGCCTTCAAGCTGGGCTACCGATACTGCGACACCGACCTCAATCGCGTGATGCCCGGCGACGAGACGAGCGACCAGCACGAGGTGCGCCTCGCGGTCCGCCTCCGACGAGAGCTCGAAGGGACGACGGTGATCGACTTCCATTCCACCGAGTCGAAGGGCTGTCCGTACGCGATCGTGACCGGCGGGGACGACGCCTCGCTCCGACTCGCCCAATCGACAGGGCTCAACCGGGTGGTCGACATGAGTCACATCGGTGGGGGCGTGACCCGGCACGTCACGGGGGTGGCCGTGGAGTGTGGGTATTACGACGACGAGGATGCGTCCACGACGGCCTACCGGATTCTGCTTCATTTCCTCGCCGCCGAGGGGCTTCTCGGTCGGCCCTATGCGCGCTCCACCCCCGAGGTCTACGAGGTGTTCGGCGACGCGTCCGGACAAGGCTTCACGTTTGTCGCCGAGAACTTCCGGCGGGTGGAGGAAGGGGAAGTGTTCGCCCGGAAGAACGGCACGGTCCGCCGGGCCGAGACGGACTTCTACCCGGTGCTCATGTCCACGCACGGATACGACGACCGCATCGGATTCAAGGCGCGGCGGATGGGGCGCGTGGACGAGGAGTGAAGAAACCTCAGCGACCGTCGAGGGGCCTGAACAAGGCAGATGATCCCCCGGCGAAGGTCCAACCAGGGGGCCCGCTGATCATCGGATGAGGGTCTCTTACCGCCCGCTCAGGCGAGGTGCTCACTCGCCCGATGGGCAAGAAGTTGGACGAGTTTCTTCTCCTGCTCGGTGAACGATCGCTCTCGCGCTCGCCGGTCGCCACGTCGATCACACAGGGGTCGTGGTACTCCGGGCTGAACATGCGTTCCTGCCGGTATGACGTCTGGTCGAGGCCCACGGCCCGGTCGCCGCCCTCCAGAATCTCAACGTCCTTGGTCGGCTCCGTGCCAGGCCGGATCTAGGGCGATTCCGTGTCGCTCGCCGTTAAGTGCCACGCCGCGAGGTAGTTGTCGCGTCGGTCCTGCTTGGCCTGGACTTCCTGGCGCGGGATGATGTCCACGTCGCTGCTGTGCCACACCTGCACGTCGGCCGGGTCGTAGTCCTCGGCACTCGACCCGGCGGTGGAGTCGGCGGCGGTCGAGCCGCTTTTGGCCGTGCCCGGTGCTTTCATCCCGGGTCCGTTCGGACCGGTCGTGGCGGAATCTCGCTCCTGCACGCCAAAGAAGAGCCGGTTGCCGTCGTCCGACCCTCGCGCCCGAAGCGCCGCGAGGTCGTCGCCGGACGGCCGCCAGGAAAGCCCGGTGTACTCGGCGGGCGTAGAGGCGAGGGTGCGGCGGCGATGCGTAACTGCGGCCGGGGGATTGGCGTAACGAGAATCATTCGGGGTAGCTTCAAGTATCTGTACGAGATCTCGACATCTGCCACTCAAACACGAGCGACCTTCTATGACCGTCCGCCAGCGCGTTGGACGCCTGCCCTTGGCCGTGGCGACGTGGGCCCTCGCTGCACTGTTTGCACTCGGGGGGATCTCCGATGCGCAGGCGCAGACGACGGAGGCCGATGACCCAAGCCCGCACAGCGAGGCCACGCTCGTGAGTGAGCAGACGTCCATCACGCCGGGCGAGCCGTTCGACGTGGCCCTTCGGCTGGAGATGGAGGAGGGGTGGCACAGCTACTGGAAGAACCCGGGTGCGTCCGGCGAACCGACCTCCATCGACTGGGCACTGCCGGACGGGTACGAGACCGGCGACATTCAGTGGCCCTATCCGCACCGGATCGAGTTCGGGTCGCTCATCAGCTACGGTTACTCCGACGAGGTCCTTCTTATCGCCACCATCACGCCGCCCGAGACGCTGACGCCGGGTACGACGGCAACCCTCGACGGGCGGGCCGAGTGGCTGATCTGCGAAGAGATCTGTCTCCCGGCGCATTCGGACATTGAGCTTTCCCTTCCGGTGACGGAGGGAGCGTCTGAGCGTACCAAATGGGCACCAGCGTTCGAGTCGGCTCGTGCGAAGCACCCAGTCCCTGTAGAGAGCTGGTCCGTCGGGGCAGGGCAGGAAGACGGAACTTACAGCCTGATTCTTGGGGCTCCGGATGGGCGGCGGCCGGACCTGGAAGGCGCACACTTCTATCCATCGGAGAAGTCGGTCGTCGACCCGGGCGCGCCTCAGCCGGTGACGCGGAACGAGGACACCTACGCGATGTCCCTGCAGCAGTCGGAGTATGCCGAGGCGCCGGCCGAGCGGCTGCGGGGTGTGCTAGTGGCGCCGGAGG
>PXSY01000221.1:0-2595 GCA_003023125.1 Bacteroidetes bacterium QH_10_64_19 | reverse complement strand
GGGCTTCTTCTCAATCTGATGCCTTGCGTCTTTCCCGTCCTGTCGGTCAAGATTCTTGGCTTCGCGGAGGAGGCGGGCGACACACGTGCGATGCAGCGGCACGGGGCCCTCTTCGGCGCCGGTGTGCTGGTCTCGATGTGGATTCTGGCCGGGGGACTCCTGGCACTCCGGGCGGCGGGAAGTCAGATTGGATGGGGCTTTCAGCTTCAGTCGCCCATATTCATTGCCCTCATGACAATGCTCTTCTTCGGCATCGGACTGAACCTGCTCGGGGCCTTCGAGGTGGGCACAACGCTGATGAACTGGGGCGGGCGCATGCAGACGGCCGCGTCCGGTGGAGGTAACGCCAGCGCCTTCCTTACTGGTGTACTTGCCACGGTCGTCGCTACCCCCTGCACGGCGCCGTTCATGGGCGCAGCACTCGGCGTGGCGCTCACGCTCTCGACGGCGGGGGCACTGCTGATCTTTACGGCCCTAGGGGTGGGCATGGCGACGCCCTACGTGGTGCTGTCGATGACGCCCGCCCTCCTTGATCGTCTGCCCGAGCCGGGCGCGTGGATGGAGACGCTCAAGCAGGCCTTCTCTTTTCCCATGTTTGCCACCGCCATCTGGCTCGTGTGGGTCTTTGGGCGGCAGACGAGCAACGGCGGAGTGGCGTTCCTGCTCGTGGGCCTGCTCCTGCTGGGCATGGCGGCCTGGATCGTGCACCGCTGGTCGGCGCCGCAACTGTCGCGAACGGCGATGTGGGTGACCCGAGGGCTCGCCGGGGCCGCGCTCGTGGGCGGCATCGCCATTGCGGTCGTCGGGGCCGGTTCTGCGCCTGTCGAGGACGCCTCGGCGGCGTCCAGCGAGACGACCGCGTCGTCGACCGAGCAGACGTGGCAGTCGTACTCACCGGACACTATCGAGTCGCTCCGCGCAGAGGGGCGTCCGGTGTTCGTTGACTTCACCGCTGCCTGGTGCCTCACCTGTCAGGTGAACAAGCGCCGCGTGTTGACGACGGAAGCGGTGCAGAAGGCCTTCGACGAGAAGAACGTGGCGCTCGTCCGGGCCGACTGGACGAACCGCGACCCCGAAATCACGAAGGCCCTCGAATCGCACGGGCGGAGCGGCGTCCCGGTCTACGTGTTTTACGACGGCGACGGCTCCGAGCCCGAACTCCTGCCCGAGGTGCTTACGGAAGACATCATCCTGAGCACGTTGGATGGCGCCTCCTCGTAGCGATGTCGCGGGGAACGGATTGTAGCACAGCGATCACAACTTCAGGCATCGAGCTCGATTCAACATTCGATCTATCTTCCAAGAACAAACAGCCCCAACCCATGACTCGACACTCACTCCGAATCGCGTGCACGACTCTCATCGTTACTTTGCTCACGGCCGTCGCGTTCGCGCCGGCGTCGCTCGCCCAAACCGACCAGGCGGAGGTCGGCGAACCTGCGCCCGACTTTACCCTGAAAGACGCGGACGGGGAGACACACAGCCTGTCTGACTTCGAGGGGCAGTATGTCGTCCTGGAGTGGCTCAACTTTGAGTGCCCGTTCGTGGGGAAGCATTACGACAGTGGCAACATGCAGAAACTGCAGAACACCTACACGGACAAGGGCGTCGCTTGGCTCTCTATTGTGTCTTCGGCGAAGGGCAAGCAGGGCTACTATCCGCCTGAGGAGATGAAGGCGCAGAAGCGGAAGCACAATGGAAACATGACGGCCATTCTCATGGACGCCTCCGGCGAGATCGGCAAGACGTACGGGGCGACGGTGACACCGCACATGTACGTCATCAACCCCGAGGGGGAATTGGTCTACCGCGGGGGGATCGACGACAAGCCGACCACCGACGAGGCCGATGTTGAGGGCGCGACGAACTACGTCAGCGGGGCCCTTGAGGCGGCCATGAACGGAGAAGAGGTCCGTCCGAAGCGCGCGGAGCCCTACGGGTGCACAATCAAGTATGCCTCGAAGTAAGGCCCTTTCTTCCGCGAGTCAATGGCATCTGCCGATCGGTCCTTTGCGGACCGGTCGGCGTTTTTTATTGGAGGCGTTTGTGACAATCCCCGGCACCCACGTCCTTCGGACCGGAGGCCCTGGATTGTGGATAACTCGGATGGGCGAGGCAGCCGTGCTCCCAATGGAATCAATAACAGACATTGACTTCGCTCTGGTTGCGTCTGAGTGGGGCCGCTTCCCTTTCTTTTGTGCTCCGTTATTGTTTTCGGTATGGTAATGTTGTGTATACGTTGTGGATAACTTCTGCGGGGCAGAGACGGCGCCGGAAGCGTTGTTTCTGTTTGAGTCTCTGTTATACAGCGGCCAGATGGAGGGCGGACGCCCGTCTTACGTCGATCTCCGCATCCCGCACGTCGCGCTAGTGCGGTTTCAATCAGTTCTCTTGGGGATAGGCTCTGCTCTTCCGCAATCGTAGTACGCATGTACGCGTTCGATTACGTCCTCTGGCCTCAATTCCCCATCGGGTTCGCAGATGGCTCGCTTGCCGTGGAGGCACTTCGGCTCGATGGGATTGAGCCACGGACTCTTCGAGGGCAGTTCGCAGGCAAGAATCCGGACTCCGCCCTCTTTCTTCACCTTCTCGTTG
>PXSY01000220.1 GCA_003023125.1 Bacteroidetes bacterium QH_10_64_19 | reverse complement strand
ATCAGCGAAAACCACATCGGCACATGGAAATAGAGGTTCCGCGCCGACTCTTCCAGAATGTCCAACCGCGGAATCGTCCCTAGGAATCCAGCGATGATAACGAGAGTGAGAACCACGGCCACCCCAATCTTCACGCCGCGGTACATGGTCGGGGCGGCGATGGAGGGACGCTCGGACGCGTTCATCAGCAGGGCACTCAGGGACACCTTTCATTGACAAACTATAGGATAGCCCCTACGATACTATGAATCTCGTCTTTCCGGGACGGGGGTGAATTCGGTCCGAATTGCGACGCTGAACGCCAGTGCAGGCCCAGCGCACACACGTGCCTGAGCCCCTCGGACCGACGCAGTCGAGGCTCATCATGCGTCGCCGCTCGGCCCGACCGAGCTCCTGATGCAGTGTTCCTGTAAACCGTCGCGCCTATCGACAAAACGGGTTTTCTGAATCGCTTCTGCAGGCCGCACCGCACTACCGGCGGGGGCGGTTCTCAGCGTACGGGACGCTCTCCGTGCACGTGTCGCGAAACTGACGGCAGAGAACATTGAAGGAATGCCCGATCGATGAGCCGAGGGCCGCCTCAAGGTCGTGCACGTGATGGGGGCGGACGGCAGGCCTTGACGAGTGCGAGGTTGTGTCGCGCTGGGAAGAGGACGGGGAGGAAGAGTGTGGCATAAAATTCGCTTGCTAAAGTCCATTTGGTATTACAAGTGTGCGTTCGGACAAAAAATAATCCGATGGAGCGATAAATGTTCCTATCTCCGCACTGAAATTCACAACGGTGAGCGCAGGGCGCCCATGAAACAAAGAAAAGCCGGTTGACTACAAAAAAACGTAATTGAACCCAGAATTGCTCACACGACGTGCGGCACTTTCATGACGATCAACGAACTTCAGTCTCTCAAGCCGTACTTAAAGATCTCGGCGCTAGCCGACGAGATTGATGGAATCAACAAGCACACATTGCTCTCGAAGGTGCGGCGGGGCACCGAACTCACGATTGTGGAAAGTGACAAGTTAGAGGCAAAGCTGGGAGAGGTGATGGCGAACGGGGGGTTTGAGGTTTCACGGCAGTGAACGGTGGCCGTGTGCGACGCTCCGGAGAGAAGCGGGCGTCTAACGCAAACTATCCTCCAGTGCCGTTGCCGCGTCGGTGTCGGCGTCGCGGTACTTCACGATGACAGGGGCCGAGAGGGAGAGGCCGTGCTCCCGCCCGAACGCCGAGTCGACCGATCGGGAGCCGGGGACGACGACGGCCCCGGCCGGCACGTCGAGTGATCCGTCGTCGGCCGTGTGAACGGTTTCTTCGACGAGGTCATAGAGCCGCGTAGAGGCTGTGAGCGTCACCCCAGCTGCCAGCACCGCCCCTTCCCGCACGATGCAGCCCTCGTAAAGGCCCGCGTTGCCGCCGACGAACACGTCGTCCTCGACGACCACCGGCGTGGCGTTAATCGGCTCCAGCACCCCGCCCACCTGGGCCGATGCGGACAGGTGCACGCGCTTCCCAATCTGGGCACAGCTCCCCACCAGGGCGTGCGAGTCGATCATCGTTTCCGCATCGACGTAGGCACCCACGTTCACGTACATGGGCGGCATGCACACCACGCCGGGCGCCACGTACGAGCCGGCGCGGATCGCGGAGCCGCCGGGCACGAGCCGCACGTCGTCGGCCTTGCGGAGCGGCTTCACAGGAAACGTGTTTTTGTCGTAGAACGGAAACTCCTCGCTCGAATAGTCGACGGTGCGTCCGATCTGGAAGCCGAGCAGGATGCCCTCCTTCACCCACGCATTGGGGGTCCAGGTGCCGTCGTCGGTGGGTTCGGCGGCCCGAACGGTTCCGGCGTTCAGCGCCCGGACGAGGTCGGCCACCGCGTCCCCGGCGGCGCCCCGGTTCACCCCCCCCGGATCCTCGGACTGTGCGACGAGAGATTCGATGCGTTCTTGTAGGTCGGTCATGCAGGAACACGGAAAATAGATTTAAGAAAGCGGGTGGAACGGGCACGGGGCACGCGTCGCTGCACACATTCGCCATGAAGCTCCGAAGCGGCGGACACATTGCAAACCCATGCACCGTAGCATCTGTGGCATAGGAGTCCTCCTCGACGTTGGCGGTCGAGAACAAGTGATTTCCGCCCGATCGGTGCCGATGAGCAAGCACCGTGTTCTCGTGCGTCTCCGCGCCCCAATTGATCCCCTGAATTTATGAAACGATTGCTCGTCTTTGCGGCCCTGCTTCTGTGCACCGGACTCGCGTCCTGTCAGTGCTCCGATCAGCCCGATGTGGGCCCGGTCGAAGGCAAGGACGAACAGGTCCATCAGCGTTTACAGGAAGAGGATCCGGTCCCCAAGCGGATCGCGTAGCTGCCGCGGCCCTGAACCTTCTCCCAACACATGTTGTACACATGTACTACGCATCTGTAGTGACGCCCTGATTCGATCATGCCGATTCCGGACGAAAAGGTTGAAGAGGTGCGCACGGCGGCCGATCTCGTGGAGGTGGCAGAAGATTACGTGCAGCTAAAGCAGAGCGGCTCGCGGTACATGGGGCTATGCCCGTTCCACAACGAGGACACGCCGTCCTTTAGCGTCGATCCGGACCAAAATCTCTACTATTGCTTCGGCTGTCAAAGGGGGGGCGACGTGTTCAAGTTCGTCCAGGAGATCGAGGGCGTGGGGTTCCTGGAGGGGGTCCGGATGCTGGCCGATCGATACGGGATCGTGCTTCCGGACGAGGAGGTCGACGAGGAGGCGGCCAATGAGCGAGAGGCCATCCTGCACGCGCTTCGGTTCGCGGCGCGGTTCTTCTACCGCCGGCTCACCCAGTCGGATCGGGGGCGCCCAGCGCTCGATTATCTCCGTGAGCGCGGGTTTGCGCCGGAGACGATTAAGCAGTTTGGGCTTGGCTTTGCGCCGGACGAGTGGGACGCCCTTCTCACGGCCGCGGAGGAGGAGCAGATCGATCCGGAGATTCTCGAGAAAGCCGGGCTCGTCATCGAACGGAACGACGGGAGCGGGTACTACGACCGGTACCGGGGGCGCATCATCTTTCCCATCTTCTCTCACATCGGGAAGGTGTTGGCCTTTGCCGGGCGCATCTTGGACCCGGACGACGAGCGGGATCAGCCGAAGTACATCAATTCCCCGGAGACGGAGGTGTACCACAAGAAAGAGGTTCTCTACGGGCTGCACCAGGCCAAGCGCTCCATCCGTCAGTCGGATGAGGTCCTGCTCGTGGAGGGCTACACGGACGTCATCAGCCTGTCGCAGGCCGGGGTGGAAAACGTAGTGGCCTCCAGCGGCACGGCGCTCACCGAGCGGCAGGTGGCGGTGCTGGACCGTTATGCGAATCGGGCTCTGCTGCTGTACGACGCCGACGAGGCGGGAGAACGGGCCGCCATGCGCGGACTGGAGCGAGTGATGGAGGCGGGAGTGGGGGCCTATGCCGTAGAGCTTCCGGACGGCAACGACCCGGACGACTATGTGCAGGAGCACGGGGGCGATGCCTTCGCCGCGTACGTTGAGGAGCACCGGCAGGATCTTCCGTCGTTTGCTTATCAGCAGGCCCGTCGGCAGGGAGACCTGGAGACGCCCGAAGATCGAGTGGAGGTGCAGCGCGAGATTATCGAGTCGGTCGCCCGGATCCCGGATCCCAACTTGCGCCGCGAATATGTGAACCGGACGAGCGAGGTCACGGGCGTTCCGGACGCGGATCTCTTTCGCATGCTCGAAGAGAAGCGCGAGGAGATCGAGCGGCGGGCGCAGCGCCGGCAGAAGCGTGAGCAGCGTCGCCAGTCACAATCCGACGGCGGTCGGGATGACGCCGAAGGTGCGTCGGCGTCGTCCGAAGGGCCCGACGGGCCGCCGCCCCAAGGCACGAAGGAAGCGCCCTCGTCCGACGGCTCTCCTGCCGCGCCGCTGCCGGAAGAGCGGGTGCTGCTTCGGCTTATGCTCGAAAACGGACGCCGCATGGTCTCCTTCGTCCTCGGGCACACGGCCCTCGATGAATTTACGGAGGGCCCGCCCCGCGAGCTCGCCCGCATCCTCGCGCAGATGTACGAGGAGGGGACGGTGCAGACGCAGAAAATTCTCGGTGGCGAGCACGGGGAGGGGCTCCAACAGCTTGGGGCCGCGGTTCTGATGGACGAGCACGAGGCATCGGAGCACTGGGCCAAGAAGGAGGACATCTCCGTGCCCCATCTGAACGATCGCCCCTATGAGGCGGCCGAGAGCGCGATGAAGTTCCTGAAGCTCGACCGGGTGAACGGGGCGCTCCAGTCGGTGCGGGAACAGATGTACGGCGCGACACAGAACGGAGAGAACGATCAGGTCCAGCACCTCCAGCAGAAGATGATGTCGCTGCAGGAGCTCCGAAAGAGCATCAAGCGGGGCGACTGACGTCGGAACGCAGGGAGTCGGGAAGGGCAATCTCTGCGGGCAATTCATCGAGCGGCTGCCCCTCCAGCTTCATCCGGCCCATCGCCCGTGTTGTGGCATCGGCGAGGTCCTCCCACGGACCCGACATCCAGAGGCGCCGGTGCGTGCGAATGATCTGGAGCTGGCGGCGGCGATACCGCGTCGGGCGCTGTTCGGCCAGGGACGCGAACCGGTCATGGAGACGGAGCAGGCGGTCGCGGTGCTCGGGCGTGAACCCGAAGTCCTCAATGTCGTCGATGAGGGCCTGGTACTGTCGGTCCCAGCGCGTGACCTGAGCGGCGGACGGCTCGGCGTACGTCGAGGCGTCGTACCGGAACGTGGCCGTCGAGTCGAGGGCGTCGACCCCAGCGTCCCGCAGTATCGCTGGAGCGTTGAGGGGAAGGAAAAAGCGCACGGCGCGCCCCTCGATGTCGGAGACAAGGCGGACATTTCCGGCGTCCGGGATTCCCCCGTCGTCCGAAGAGGGCAGGTCGAAGTGTGGGTTGAGCGCCCGGAAGCGGTCGTAGGTCGAGCCCGAATCGGCCCGCGGATCCCATTCCGACAGCCGTCGGGACTGGGCCACCGAGTCGATTGGGGCGAGGAGCTCTCGCAGCGTGAGGCTGGCTCCGGGACGAACCTGCAGGCGAACGGCCCGGAGAGGCGGTGTCTGGTTGATTGGCTGGTCGTCGCGTGCCACGAGGGCGCCGTAGATCGCGGGCACGTATCCGCGAGAGTTGCCGCCAAAGGTGGAGCCTTCACTGACAGTGTCGAAGCCTTCGGTCACGGCCCAGGCGTAGGCGTCGGCGACGGTCGAGGACGGAGTGAAATCATCGGACGACGTGTAGTACTGACGGTACAGCTTAAAGATGTTGCCGGGCCCGGTGTGGTAGGCGGACAGGCCCGGAATTTCGTGCCCCACGGCGTTCACGTAGCCCTTCAGCAGAAGAAAGGCCGGTTCGAGCACGAGGAGCGGATGTCGCTCTTCGCGCACCTGAATCCAGGCCTCGCCCTCCGTGGGCAGAGAGTATTCCGTCACCCCGCTTTTGCGAAGAATCCAAGGCAACATCTGATACCGGCTCCGCGCCCCGGCGGCCGAGACGAGATGATCCTGGTTGAAAGTCTCGACGGTGCCGATCTCCGTGGCAAGCAGGCTGAGCCCGAGGTATTCGGCGAGACGGCGCTCATACGCCTGGTAGGGGCGGCTGCGTTCGTGCGCCGTCTCCACCTGATTGGCGCGCCCCCACCGCACAATGATGTCGTCAAGGGGCACGCCTGCCTCCTCGTGCTTGTCCACGAGCCGTTCCATCGCGTCTCGCCGATGCCGGTCCACCTCTTCCCAGTCCGAGATGTTGCCGCGTCGGTACTCGGCTCGGAGGTCCGTGAGTTCGTAAAGCTCAAGGGTCTCGTTCGAGCGGCGATCGAGAACCCGGATCGTAAAGTTGTCGTCCTGGGTTTGCTGCCGGACGTACTGGGTCAGCAGGTCGTGAAACTGCTGAAGGACGGAGGGAGAGCCCGCCGAGGACTCGGTAGACGTCGGGGGAAAGTAAGGATTCAGCTTCGTGGAGGGGTGGGCCGCCACGTCCGTGAGTGCCGGGCCGGAGGGCTCGTTCGAGGCGGTCGATTCGGATTCGTTCTCCGAAGAAACGTCGAAGGAAAGAAGGGCAGGAAGGAACTGAGACTGTCCGGGATGGAACTGCGCGGCCCCGATGGAAAGGACGAGGAGCGTCACGGCCCCCAGCACCACCACTGAGCGACGACCGATCAGTTGACCGATCCAAGGGGGGGCGGCGTCTCCGAAGTCAGGAAACAGGTTGGAAGGGGGAAGGCGCATACTAATACAGCGACGGACGCGTCAAGGGGCGATCAGAAGGATAGGTCAGGCCGAGACGGTTGCCGGTGCGGCCCGAGCCTGCTCAATGAGTGCTTCGAAGAGGGGCTGAGTTACGGCGCCCATGCGTTCGGGGTGGAACTGTACGCCGAAGAATAGTCCGCTCTCGTGCTCGATGGCTTCGATGACTCCGTCCGGGGCCGTGGCGGCCACCGAAAAGCCGTCCCCCACGGTGGCGGGGGCCTGCAGGTGGCGCGTGTTGACCTCCAGGGTGTCGGCATCGAGCCACTGGCCCATGTGGGACGACGGGTCGAATGTAACGGGGTGCGTGGTGCCGCCCCGTTTTTGGCTGTGGGTGTCGGCGCCCTCGTGCTCGGCCTCCACGTCGCCGTAGATGGTGCCGCCGGCGAGGGCGTTGAGCCGCTGCATGCCGTAGCAGATGCCGAGGATGGGGCGGCCGGTGCCCCAGCACGCCTCCATCCATCGTTGGTCCGAGTCCGCTCGCAGGCCGTCGAGC
>PXSY01000116.1 GCA_003023125.1 Bacteroidetes bacterium QH_10_64_19 | reverse complement strand
GCCAAGTCGCGCCGGCCGAGCGCGTCGTAGGCCATGCCCTGGTACAGATACCCCAGCATCCGGTAACGCGTGTTCTCGACATCCCGACGGGTCAGCTGCTCCAGCTCTGCCAGGTATTGCAGGGCGTCCTGGTATTCATCCTGATACAACCGGTCCCGCGCCATGTACAGCCGAGCGATCTCTTCCATGTGGACGTTGTAGCCCGCCTGTCCGGCCTCACAGCGCTCCAGGACGGTCTGGAAAATGGAGCGTGCCTCGTCCCAGCGCCCCCACCGCGCGTAGACCCGTCCTTCGAAGGTGTGGAAGAACGGATTGTCCGGATGTCGCTCGCGGAGCTTCGAGGCCCACTTCCGACTGCCCCGGAAATCGTCCTCATACAGGTAATGCACCTTCGCCAAGAAGTAAATCGCCTCGGTCCGCACGTAGCGCCCATTTGTAGCAGTCTCGCGGAGCAGCCGGAGTCCGCGTTCCTTATTTCCATCCGGCAGCATCCACATGATGGCCTGTGACAAGGAGTACTCCTCCGACAAAATGGCCGCGTAATAGTCGTACATGCCCGACCCAAACACGTAGTCGCCGCGCTCCGGGGCAATCTCTTCCACCGTCTGCACGTAGCTGACGGCTTTCTGGGCGTTCCGGATCGTCTTCCACCAGCGATACCGATTGGAATGAAGGCGAGCCAAAAATCCGTGGGCCGCCGCCTTAAAGAGGGCCGCGTCGAAGTGCTCTGGGTCCTCGTCGAGCAATGCATTGCAGCGGTCGATGACGGTGTTCATCTGCTCGGCAAACGCCTCGTCGTGGGAGGTATCCGTAAGGTCGAGCATGATGGTCCACCAGAGGTTCAGCCCCTTCAGGAACGGCCCTACTGGATGATCGGGGTATCGCCGGTCGATCTTGTCGAAGCGGGCCTCCGCCGCGTCGAACTTCATGCCGTAGAGCCGATCGAGGCCCGCCGTCCCGTGCTTCTGGACGAACGCCTCGTCAAGAATGGACGCGGCCTGATCGGGGGGCGACGAGGAATGTTGCGTCTGCCCGTACCCGGCACGCGCGCCCCCAAGCAGGCCCCCCAGCAAGAGGAGTCCCCCCACAACCGCGGCGGCAAATCGGATCGGCATAATGCTACGCATGTGAGTACAAAGATCTGATAGGCCCAATCGCGCTCGGCCTGGGATGACCATTGTCACGACGCCGGCTCGTCCGCCTTGACGCCCTGCAGGCTCTTCTCAGCCAGCAGATTAACGTCGTATGTCTGGACCCGTCCGTTGCGCTCACGGTGGCGATGGCGCGCAATGTCGACCAGCCGATCTAACAACTCGTCGAACGGGACGCCAGACGGCTCCCACAGGTAAAAGGAAAACGAGCCGGGGATGGTGTTTATTTCATTGAAGTACAGTTCCGGCGGCTGCTGGGACTCGTCGATCATGAAATCGATGCGGACGACGCCGGCGCACTCGAACTGGCGAAAGATCCGCACAGCCATCTCCTGAATGGTCTCGGTCCGCTCGTCGGACAGGTCGGCCGGCACGATACGATCCTGTCCCGCCATGCCCTCAGGCTCCGACGGTTCGGCCTTCGCTCCCGCTCCCCCACCGCCCTCCTTCGCGGCCTCTCCGTTCCCCCGCATGTACTTGTCCTGGAAGGTGAGTACCTCGTCGTCGTCCGACGGCACGGGCTCCTCCAGCACGCTCGGCGTGGCGTCGCGGGCGTCCCCCAGCACCGAGCAGTTGATCTCCCGCAGATCCTCCACGGCCTTTTCCACGACGACCTTGTCGTCGTACCGGAACGCATCTTCGATCGCCGCGTCGAGCGCGGCCCGCGTCTCGACCTGCGAAATGCCAATGGATGAGCCGCAGCGAGCGGGCTTCACGACGAGTGGGTAGTCGAGCTTGGCCTCGCACTCGTCCAGGGCCTCTTCTTCCCGGTATCCCCATTCGTCTTCGCGGAACGCCACGAACTCCATCACAGGAATCCCCACTTCCCGGCACACCCGCTTCGCCATCGCCTTGTCCATTCCGAGCGCGGAGCCGAAGATCCCGGCGCTCGTGTACGGCATGTTGAACGTCTCGCAGAGGCCCTGTACGCCCCCGTTTTCCCCGGGACCACCGTGCAGCCCCAGCAGCATCACGTCGATCCGCGTCCGAAGCGGCGGGCGCTTCGCACGCTGCAGGGCGCCGGCCTCGCGATCCTCGAGCAGCTCGAGGTGGCCGTGCGGGGTCGGCGCGAGCGCCACGGGTCGGGCCTCGTCGCGCAGGCCATCGAGGTCGCGGTACTGCTCCACGTCCAGCAGGGGGGCGCCGGTGTACCACGTGCCGTCTTTCGCGACGTAGATGGGCACCGGCGTGTACCGGTCGCGGTCGAGCGCCGCCGCGGCCTGGAGCGCAGAGATGACTGACACCTCGTGCTCGGGCGCCACGCCGCCAAGGACGATGCCGACGTGTAGGGACTCGGAAGACACGGAGCGTTCGCGTCGGTGGTGAGAAGGGTTCTAAACAGCTTTCGTACGCAGCCTCCGCATTGCACCTCCTTGTCCCGGCAGGGCCTGGATGCGGAGATGCATGGAAGCGGAGCGCACGGGGATCGGTACGAGCAACCCGCACAGGTCGATCCTTGCAGCCTCCCCTCCCTCGGACATGGCGATTGGCGAAACCGGCGCTCTCCCTTTCCACACCTCCATACTTCCACACCTTCATACATTCACGCCTCCACGCCCCTTGCGCTCTCCGGTCAAGTCTCGGCCAAACTGCGTGCGGGCGGATCGCCATATCCGCACCGACGTTGATGTTGTTTGGTTCACGATGCAAATGTTGCCATCGCCTGCTCTTCTCACCCATCTCTGTTCCCCGGTGCGACTGGCCATCATCTCCGACATCCATTCCAACCTCGAAGCGCTCGACCGCACGTTTCAGACCATCGACGAGGCCAACGTGGACGCCATCTACTGCCTGGGCGACATCGTGGGCTACAACGCCGACCCGGCCGCCTGCGTCGACCTGGTCCGCGAGCGCTGCGATGCCGTCGTGCTCGGCAACCACGACGCCGCGGTGGCCCAGAAGACCGACGTGAACTTTCTGCCTCCCGACGGGCAGGAGGCTGCCCGCCACAACCGCGAGCAACTTTCGGCGGCGCAGCGCGACTACCTCGCCGACCTCCCGCTCACCCACACCACGGGCAACTGTACGTTCGTCCACGCCACCCCCGACGCCCCCATGTCCTGGAAGCGGCTCACGGCATACCCGGCGGCGCAGGCCCAGTTCGACCACTTTGACACGGACATCTGCTTCATCGGCCACACCCACTCCCCGGCCGTCATGGCCGACTCGTTGGGCATCTTTCGGGTACGTTCGGGGCACCGCTACCTCATCAATGTCGGCAGCGTCGGCCAGCCGCGCGACGGGAATCCGAAACTGAGCTTCGGCCTGTTCGATACGGAGACGTTCGACTACGAGAACGTGCGGCTCGACTACGACGTGGCGGCAGCGGCACGTAAAATCCGGAACGCCGACCGCCTGCCCAACTCCCTCGCCGATCGGCTTGAGGAGGGGCGATGACTCAATGATGCGTGAAAAGTGAAGCGTAAAGTTGCTTTTCACACCTCACGCATCACGCATCACTCCTCACGCATCACGCTTCACGGCATTCCACAAACTGCCCGTCGCTGTAGACGGCCCAAGGACGCCCCACCATCTCGCGGCCCACGAACGGCGTGTTTTCGCTCTTCGACCGGATGTCCTCCGCAGCATAGGTCCACTGCGTCGAGGCGTCGAAGATCGTAAGCCGCGCCGGCTCCCCTTCCGCAATCTTGGGCACGTCGAGCCGCAGGATGCGGCGAGGAGCCACAGTAAGCTTCTGGACGGCCTCCTCGACGGAGAGCACGCCGGGGGCGATGAGTTCTCGTCCGATGAGGCCCCAGGCCGTCTCCAGGCCGAGGATGCCGAAGGGCGCCTGCGTGAACTCCACGTCTTTTTCATAAGCAGCGTGGGGCGCGTGGTCGGTACAGAGCGCGTCGATGGTGCCGTCGGCCAGACCTTCCTTCAGCGCCGCCACGTCCGCTGCCGAGCGGAGGGGCGGGTGCATCTTCGTATTCGTGTCGAACTGCGACGTCTCCACCGCTTCGTCCGTCAGCGTCAGGTGGTGGGTGCAGACCTCCGCCGTGACGGGAAGGCCGCGGGCCTTTGCGCGCCGGACGAGCTCCACGCCGCGGGCGGTGGACATGTGGGCCACGTGGAGATGCCCGCCCGTGAGGGCAAGCAGTTCGATGTCTCGGGCGATCATTACGTCTTCGGACACCTCCGGAATGCCGTCGAGGCCGAGTCGTGCCGACACCTCCCCCTCGTGCATCTGGCCGCTGGGGTTCAGCGTCTCCTCCTCCATGTGGTTGATGATGGGGCGGTCGAGCATGCTGCTGTACTCCAACGCCCG
>PXSY01000115.1 GCA_003023125.1 Bacteroidetes bacterium QH_10_64_19 | reverse complement strand
ATCTCGCACAGCCTCCGCAATGCCCGCAAACGCCCCAACGGACGAATCGTGTGGACGAAAAAGACTACTACACGCCGCCCTGGGCCTAGCGAGCGGCGGTGCTCGATGACCATTTCCGGTCGATCAAGGTCGAGGCCGTGGCCAAAGGAGACGGCTGGGCGCGCGTCGAGGGCCTTCCGTCCTTCGTCTCTGAACGGGCGGCCGAGACGCTAGGGGAAGGACGCATCACTCGATTGAGCTCACCGTCCCGCTGCCGAGTGAACTCAACTCGACCTCCGGCTGTCCGCGGTACTGCACGTCGCCGGAGCCGAGAATCCGGGCATCCAGCCGGTCGGTAACGTGGAGCTCTGCGTCGCCCGACCCAACGACATCCACCTCCGCCGTGCGCGTCTTCATCTTGGACGCCTTGATGTCTCCAGAGCCGGCGGTCTTTGTCGTGAGCGCGTCGGCCCGCCCCCGCAGCATGCAATCCCCCGATCCGGCCACCCCGATCTCAAGCTGCTCCGTGGCGACCTCCAGGTCGAGATCCCCCGACCCCGCCACGCTGAGGGAAAGCGACTCGCTCTCGATACGCGTCTCCCCTTCGATCCGACCTGATCCGGCCAGGCCCACCTCCTCGATCGCAGGCGCAGTGACGTAGATATCGACCTCGTCGCTGTCGAGGTCGGTGTCATCGAACAAGCCAAACAGCCCCGAGTCGTCCTCGGCACGGACTTCGAGGGCTTCCCCGTCGGCCTCCGTCACCAGCCGATCAAGCACCTTCGGGGGGCCTTCCACCTCGACCGAGTGCGCATCTCCCTGTCGGAGATGCAGCGTTCCCGGCGTTTCAAACTCTACCTCCGTGAAGGCCTCGACGGATCGGGCCTCCCGAGTCCGGTCCTGCGCGAGCGCGGAGTGGAGGGGTCCCAGGACGAGGGCTGCAAGCAGAACAATGCGTAGTGTAGAGGACAAAAGACGAGGCATAGCAACAATACGGTTGGTGAGAGACGAGCGCGGATGACAAGCGTCATACGAATTCCGATGGTGGATTCGGTGTCACGTACAAGACGTTTTTCCACGGGTCACTGTTACTCGACGTTCGTCAGTCCGTGTCACATGCTTCAACACGCACAGGCCCGCAGTCTTCAGTTCAGGTGCACTCCCCTTCGGCTGAGAAGGTAAACGTATGCCAACTCCCGGACGCGTCTGCACACCGCCAAACGCGTTGAGCGCCTCCTCATTCCGACACAGAAACGCCCGGATTCAGGGCGCGCCCTCGCCACTCGCCCGGCTCCCCGAATGGATAAAGGCGATCAAGCGGGGCGTGCTCGTAGTCGAGTGCGTCGAGCCGAACCGTGCCGAACCAGTCGCCCGGCGCATCCACGATAATGTTTGTCGGAGCATAGCCCGTCTCGTCGAAACCGCGCCGGAAGTGGACGCGGGTTTTGGACACGAAGACCTGGTATTCATCGGGATTGATCGGCCCCACACGGAGCTCTTCCGGACGGATGGTCTGCTGGTACGCAGGAACGAG
This sequence comes from Bacteroidetes bacterium QH_10_64_19, assembly GCA_003023125.1. The sequence goes on along the minus strand of PXSY01000115.1, from coordinate 2,912 downwards.
AAAGATCGTGCTGTCATCCCCGAAATCGATGGCCGCTACACGGTCATAACCCCAATGCTCCCCCCGCCACGCGAGGGTCCCCTCAATCTGTACGGGCTCACCGGCCTGGTCGCCCGTGTAGCCGCCAATGGTCCCCTCGAACGGATCGCCGGGCTGCAGGTCCTGCTCCCAAATCCGATCGAGGGTCGGCTCAGCGGTGAGGGAGGCGTAGAGGATGCCCTCAACGTCTTGCTCCATCAACTCGCGCAGTGTCCAGGTGGCGTCACCGGGGCGGTCCCAGTAGTCGCCCAGTACCACCGGCGTTTCGCCGGCCTGAATCGCCTCACGGGCCTGCCGAACGGCTTCCTCCGGCTCGGGATAGTCCCCGTGAGCAAAGTCCTCGCGGACACGCCAGATGTAATCCGCCATGTCGTCGGCGATGCTGTCGGCGAGGGCCTGATTCCCGTCCGTCATGACGTGTACGGTCGTCCCCACGTCTGGGACGTCGGACCACGGAAAGCCGTAAAAGACACTCACCGCCGCGTCCTCCTCCCGGTCCTCCCACCGTCGGGCCCGCTCCATGATGTCCATGGCGGGAGACTGCCCGGTCCACTGCAGTACGGTTGCCGTGATGATGGGCGGCTTCCGGGTGGCCGTCGTGGGCGTGTACTCACCGTGCATCATCTGTCGAAGGTAGCGGGCAGCCCGCTCGCCCTGTCGGTAGGTATCGTAGTGGGGATACCGCTTGGTCACAAACGCGCCGTCCGCCCACTCCAGAAAACGGCCGTCCTCGTTGCCGTGTAAATCGAAGGTTCCTACTATGGGCACCTCCTCCCCCACCACCTCTCGGAAGCGACGGGCAATTTCGGCCTCGGGACGCGGCACGTTGCGAACCGCCATGGCCCCGTGCAGTGAGAGGTATACCCCATCGACCGGCATTTGCTCTCGCAAGTCCGCCACCATCCGATCCAGGAAATGAGTGAAGGCCCTCTCCGTAATCCAGGGACGTGACGACCCGCCCCACACACCCGCCGGCGACGTCAATCCCACCGGTTGGATGTCGCCATAGTTCTCCGACTGATCGAGAAACCCATCGATGTAGGACCCACCGTTCTCCAGGAGTTCTTCGCCGGTGTACGGCTCCCGGTAGCGCGTCCACGCCTCAATGTCGGCCGGCTCCCCTGGGCAAAACGTGCACGTCTCGTGTGAATAGTGCGCCACGGCCACCTTAAAGTTATCGTCTCCCGAAGAAAACGCCTGACCCCCTGCAAGAAGGACGACCATCGATAGCAGCCCGAGGCCTCGCACAAGAGATACAAATTGACATCGCCTACACATGTCACTGGGGTATGAGTTGAGAAAAGTCTGTCGACTGAAAGGGCGTTCGCCTTCAATTTCGATTTACTCCAGAGTAGGTAATGATTCGGGAAAGACGCAAGGCCATAGATGGACGCTCATTGTATCGGGGCCCACCGTCAAACATTGACGTCATCCGACGCAGCACATAGACTGAGACCCGTCCAGCTCTTCCGATTTTGCCGACGCCCCTTCCGCCATGACTCTTTCCAGTTCCATCCGATGCCGCGGGCTCGCCGCCTTGTGGCTCTTGATCCTTCCCGGACTCGCGTCCGCGCAGCACTCTCCGGACGCTCCGGTTCAGGAGGCTGCGGACGTGCTCGACACGTACGTTGATACCACCGAGGTGCCGAGCGTGTCGGGCGCGATCGCCCTGGACGGGGAGGTGGTGTGGACGGGCGCGTTTGGACATGCCGACCTCACGCACCGCGTCCCCGCCACCGATTCGACCCGGTACCGCATCGCGTCGATCTCAAAGCCGTTTGCCAGCACCCTCGCCCTGATGCTGGCCGAGGAAGGCCGGCTCGACTTGGATTCGCCCATTCGATCTTACCTTCCCCTCTTCCCCGAAAAACAAGCGCCCATCACGACCCGGCAGCTGCTCAGCCACACCGCCGGCATTCGCCACTACGAGGGGGACGAATTCCGAAGCAATACCCGGTACGAGTCTCGGCTCGGCCCGGTTGCCATCTTTGCCGACGACGATCTGGAGCATGAGCCGGGCTCTGCGTACAGCTATTCCACCTACGGCTACACGCTGGCCAGCGCTGTCCTCGAGGCCGCAGCCGATTCGTCCTTTCTGGAGCTTCTGGACGCTCGGATTGCCGAGCCGCTCAATCTCACCAGTCTCACCGCCGAAAAGACTGAAGCAGTGATTCCCAATAAGGCCTCCTTCTATTTGGTGGAGACGGAGGCGGAACCCACGAGGGTCGTCAACGCTCCTTTCGTCGACAACAGCAACAAGTGGGCCGGCGGTGGGCTGTTGGCCACCCCCGAAGACATTACCCGCTTCGCGCTGGGCCTCCTCCAGGGCAATCTTCTTCCGGACGACCGTGTGGCAGAGCTCTTCGCCCCCGAAGCACCAATCGAGGACGAATCCCATCACTACGGCCTCGGGTGGTTCGTGGAAAAAGACGACCAGGGCCGACGGCGCGTCTGGCACACCGGTGGGGCGATGGGCGGTAGCGGCATCCTCGCTTTCTTCCCCGAACGGGAAATGGTGATTGCGACTCTCGCCAACGCCAGCTCCGTCCCGCACTCTGACCTGGCTGAGGAAATGGCCGAGATTCTTCTCGACGACGAGCGTGAGATGGAGTGAGAACCACATTCCTCTTTCTGTTTCCCCATTGCCCACTGTCCGATGTCCCTCAAAGCCGTTTGGGGCAAGGGCTGAAGGCAGCGTTCGTTGGGTCGCAGAGAGACCTCCGGACGAACCTTTCTGGCGAACTGGACGAGACGCTTTCCCAGCTCGACCCTCCCCTGCTAAGGGGACTCAGCCTTCGAGTGAGCTATGCCCGGTCAATATCGGAGGGGAAAACAGTGCTAGACGGGCCTGACACGACCGCAGCGGGCGAAGT
>PXSY01000114.1 GCA_003023125.1 Bacteroidetes bacterium QH_10_64_19 | reverse complement strand
CCCCCGGCCCCATGGACTGCTTCCTGACTCTGCGCGGCACCAAAACGCTCCACCTGCGCATGGAGCAACACTGCGCCAACGCGCGGCGGCTCGCCCAGATGCTCAATGCCCATTCAAAGGTCGGACGCGTGCGATACCCCGGTCTTCCCTCCCATCCCGGCCACGCCCTCGCCCAACAGCAGATGTCGGACTACGGCGGCATGATCTCCTTTGAGCTGGCCGACGACGACATGGATGAGGCCCTCGCCCTCCTGGAGACCGTCGAGGTTTTTACTCTCGCCGAGAGCCTGGGGGGCGTCGAGAGTCTCATCGAGCACCCGGCCTCGATGACCCACGCTTCCATTCCGGCTGAGGAGCGACGCAAGATTGGGCTCACCGACTCCTTGATCCGGCTCAGCGTGGGTGTGGAGTCGTTCGACGACCTGCGGGACGACCTTGACCGGGCCTTGGAGAATGCGGGTTGAGCGTCGTAACTCAAGCTGCGACCTACATGCTGTTTTCGACGAGAGACTTCAGTTCGTCTTTGAAGCGGGTGGCCAGAGCCTGCGCGTCCTCGTCGGTCTCGGCCTCGGCGTAGACCCGAAGGATCGGCTCGGTGTTGGAGGGTCGCATGTGGACCCAGGAGGTCTCGAAGTCGATCTTGAGCCCATCGAGAGTCGACGGGTCTTCGCCGTCGTACTGCTCGGCCAGCGTCGCCAGGAGCCGGTCGGGGGCAACGTCGGGCAGCGGCAGGTTCTCCTTCGCCATCGCGTAGTGGGGCAGGTCGTCGTGGAGGGTGCCGAGGGAGCGTCCCGACGGCTGTTGGGACAGGTGCTGGAGGATGAGGGCCGTACCGGCGAGCGCGTCTCGCCCGTAGTGCAGGTCGGGGAGGATGACCCCCCCGTTGCCCTCCCCACCCAGGACGGCGTCGACCGCTTTCATGCGCTCCACCACGTTGATTTCGCCAACGGCCGAGCGGTACACCGACTGGCCGTGCCGGGCGGCCACGTCCTCGATGGCCCGGGAGGAAGAGAGGTTGGTGACGAAGGGGCCGTCGCGGTGCTGCCACACGAAGTCGGCCGCCAGGACCTGCGTGAGCTCTTCGAGGATAAACCGACCGCGCTCGTCGACGAGGGCAAGGCGATCGGCGTCGGGGTCCACGGCCAGCCCGAGGTCGGCGTCCCGCTCGGGCACGGCCTTCGTGAGCTCGGTCAGGTGATCCGGGCGCGGCTCGGCGGGATGGGCGAAGCGACCGGTGGGCTCACAATTCAGGCAGTGGACGTGTTCTTCGGCCACGCCCAGGCGGTGGAGTAGACGCGGAAGGGCAATGCCGCCCACCGAGTTAATTCCATCGACGACCACCGTCAGGTTCTGTGCAGCAATCTGCTCCGGACGGATGAGGTCGAGGGCCAGAATCTCGTCGATGTGATTGGGGAGGGCGTTGTGGCTCCGATAGTCGCCCAGGTCGGCGTATGGGACGGACGTCGCCTCCGCAGCGCTTGCTTGCTCGATCACAATCTCGCCCTGTGTAGGACTCAGAAACTCTCCCTTGTCATTGAGCAGCTTGAGGGCGTTCCATTCCTCCGAATTGTGGGAGGCGCTCAGGACAATTCCGCCCGCCGCTTCTTCGCGGAGGACAGCCATTTCTACGGTGGGTGTCGAGGCCAGTCCCACGTCCACTACGTCGCAGCCCATCCCGCGCAGCGTTCCCATCACAACCTGCACGTAGGCGTCTCCGGACGGCCGGGCGTCGCGCCCCACGACGACGCGAGGGGCTCGCCCAGCGTCCGTCGCTCGCTCGCGGCACCACGTGCCGAAAGCACCGGCGTACCGCACGAGAACGGACGGGTCTAATCCCTGTCCAACGATGCCACGAATGCCGGAGATCGACGCGATGAGGGTGTCGTCTGAAGCCATGGCAGGAGAGAAATGTGTAACAAAAAATCGGTGGGGAGAACGACGTGCTGCAGAAGGGATGAAACAGCCGCCAAGGCGTAAGAAAACCCCCGACGATGGTTCCGTTTGCGCCCTCTTTACGGAACCGAGCGCATCCCCCTCCGTGGGAGGATCAGCCCGTGTCAGGATGTGATTCGGCCATGTAGAGCCGCCCCGGGGGCCGAAGGTCATACCCTTGTGGTGCGGGACGGCTCTACGGTGGTCGTAGGAACCGTTTTGCCGTGCTTTCGACGCCGTGTCTCCCTCCCGCTCCCGCCATTCGGATTGGACCTGGCGCCGCCGATTTTCGGGGATCGCCGTGGTTGCGACCGTCCTTTTGGTGTCGTGGGGCGGAGTGGTGACGAGCATCGGCGCCGGCATGGCGTTCCCGGACTGGCCGTCCTCGCTGGAGTCCTACAACTTGCTCAATCCGGTCGAGGGCTGGTGGCGGGTGCCGGCATACTTGGCGGAGCACGGACATCGCCTCATCGCCAGCCTCGTGGGCCTGCTCACGGTCGCGCTGGCCGCATGGACGTGGTGGAAAGACCCGCGCGGCTGGATGCGGAAGCTGGGCCTCGGGGCCGTCCTGCTCGTCGTGGCACAGGGCACTCTCGGGGGGCTGCGCGTCCTCTGGGTCTCGATTGACCTTGCACTGGTCCACGCCTGCGTGGCGCAACTCTTCTTTGCAGTCCTCGTGGCAATGACACTGTTCGTGACCGACACGTGGCGCGGTCGGAACGGCGTGTTGCCGAACACCGGTGCGGCCCGTCGCCTGCGCCGGTGGGCCTATGGCGCCGCCGCCGTCGTCTACCTGCAGATTGTGCTCGGGGCGCTGCTGCGGCATCCCGGCGCGGGCATGTCCGGCGGCTACACGGCGCTGCACGTGACCGGGGCGTTTCTGGTGATCGGGGCCGTCCTCGGCGTCTTCGTGGTGGCGGAAAAGCACTTCGACGCCCTGCCGGCGATTCGCCGCACGGCCTGGGTGCTGTTGGGAACGACGGGGCTTCAGTTTGCACTCGGGCTCGCGTCCCTGCTTCTTACGCTCTACGAACCGGGGGGACAGGGCGGCGTGGTCGCCTACGTCGTGCTCACAGTGGCCCATCTGGTGGTGGGCGCCCTGCTGTTCGGCACGTCGATCGTAATGGCCCTGCTCGTCTCGCAGCGTCGGCCGACGGGGAAGGAACCGCAGACCCGACCGGACGTGCCGGAACCGAAACTCGCGGGGACGGAACCGTGACTCGCTCGCCGTTCACCCTCCTGCTTCACTACCCTTCGCGCTTGTTGGTTTCTGCTCATGGACTCCCCGCCTGACGGGTCATCGGACTCGCCCGGGGCCGTCTCGGCCGCTCCCGCCGCGGCCGAGGCACGCGCCTCCACGCGGTCCCTGGGAGCAGTGCTCCGGGACTACCTCGTGCTGGCCAAGCCGGAAATCTCGTCCGTCGTGACGCTCTCGGCGTTTGCGGGGTTTCTTGTGGGATCTCCGGCCGGAATGGACGGCGGCGTGCTCGCCTGGGCCATGCTCGGGACGGCCCTCTGTGCGGGCGGGGTGGGCATGCTCAACCACGTGCTCGAACGTCGCTTCGACGCGCAGATGAAACGAACGTCGGCGCGTCCCCTCCCCGCGGGACGGGTCAATCCGGACCGGGCGCGAGACGTAGGCGTGTTCCTCGTGTGTGCGGCGGTTGGCATTCTGTGTCCGCTCGTCAATGCGCTCACGGCCACGCTCGCGGCGCTGACGGCGGTACTGTACCTGTTCGTCTACACGCCGCTCAAGCGCCGGACGAAGTGGAATACGCTGATCGGCACGGTGCCGGGGGCGCTTCCGGCCCTGGGGGGCTACACGGCCGCCACGGGGCAGCTCGGAACGGGGGGATGGGCGGTGTTCGGGATCCTTGCGTGCTGGCAGATGCCGCACTTTCTGTCCCTCGCGTGGATGTACCGGAAGGACTACGAGCGGGGCGACTACGCCATGTTGCCGGTGGTGGAACCGGAGGGCGACTCCACCGCGAGGCAGATGATTGGCTTTGCGGCCCTGCTCGTGCCGACGAGCGTTCTGCCTGTCCTCACGGACGCGGCCGGCTGGATCTACGGGGTGGGCGTGGTCCCACTCGGGCTTTGGTTCCTGTGGACGACGCTCGTCTTCAACGGGGAGCGGACCGGCCAAAAGGCGAAGCGGGTTCTGAAGGCGTCGGTGCTCTACATCCCGGCGCTCGTGGCCCTGCTGGTCGGCGGACGGGAGTCGAGGAAGGATTCGAGTGGACGTTTGTGTTCTGTGACCGTACGCACTGATTCATGATCGACGCCGCTGTTGACATTCAAGGGGTGACCCACCGCTACGGGGAGCACCGCGCGCTGCGGGACGTCACGCTCCAAGTGGCGCCGGGGACGCTGTACGGCCTGCTCGGCCCCAACGGAAGCGGCAAAACGACCCTCTTCCGAATCCTGTCGACCCTGATGCCGCCGTCGGAGGGACACGCGGAGGTGTTCGGGATGGATGTAGCCCAGCGGCCCGACGCGGTGCGGGAGCGGATCGGCGTCGTGTTTCAGGATGAGGCGCTCGACGAGGCCCTGACGGTTCGGGAGAATCTGCGCTTTCAAGCGGGCCTTTATGGACTGCACGGAGCGGCCCGGGGGGAGCGCATCGAGGCCCTGCTGACGCGTCTTGGGGTGGCCGACCGCGCCGACGATCCGGTGAAGGAGTTGTCCGGGGGGCTCCGGCGCCGTGCGGACCTTGCGCGCGGACTGCTGCACCGTCCAGATCTGCTGTTGCTCGATGAGCCGACTTCGGGCCTCGATCCGGCCGCCCGCCGCACATTTTGGACCGCCATGGAGCGCCTGCAGGAGGCGGAGGGCACGACCCTGCTGCTGGCCACCCATCTGATGGACGAGGCGGAGCGATGTGATCGGGTTGGCATCCTGTCGGACGGTGTCCTGGTGGCCGACGGCACGCCCACTGCGCTGAAGGACGACCTCGGCGACGAGACCCTATGGCTCGACACGGAGTCGCCCAGCCGCCTCCGCGACCGTATCGAAGCACAGTTCGGCGTGCCGACCCGCATCGTGGGGGCTGTCGTGCAGGTGGCGCCGTCGGATCCACCCGCATTTTTGTCGACCCTGTACGAAGCGATGGGATCCCGCATCCGGAGCGCCACGATCCGCACCCCCACCCTGGAGGATGTGTTCATGGTTCACGCCGGGGTCTCTCCGGAGGACCGCCGAGAGCGCGTGCTTGCCCGGACAGAAGAGACGGAGGGTCAGGCGTGACCGCTGTGACCCGCCCCCGTATTGTGTAGTGCGTATTGCGCAAGGATCTGTGCGACACGAAATACGCAATACGAAGCACGCACTGCAACTCCCTCCCACACACTCAGGCCCGAACGCCCACACGCAATGAACGCATTACGCACTGTTGGGGCCCTCACGGCCCGCGAGATGCTGAAATTCGTGCGCGACCGAAGCCGTGTCCTCGGAGCCCTCGCGCAGCCGCTGGCGCTCTGGCTCCTGCTGGGACTGGGGTTTCAGAACACCTTTCAGGTTCCCCAGGGCGGGGGCGGAGGCAGCTACGTAGCGTTTTTGTTTCCGGGCATCCTCGCGCTCGTGCTGCTCTTTACCGCCATCTTTTCCACGATCTCGATCGTCGAGGAGCGGACCTCGGGCTTCCTGCAGGCCGTCTTGATTGCGCCGACGCCGCGGACGGCCCTCGTGGGGGGCACCACGCTGGGGGGCACCCTGCTGGCCACCGTGCAGGCCGTCCTCTTTCTCGGGGCGCTGCCGTTCGTCGAGCTCGCCCCGGGCTGGTCGGGCGTCGGCATGGTCGTGGCCATCTGCTTCCTCACCGGATTGGGCTTCACGGCGCTCGGCTTCGCCATTGCATGGGAGATGGAGACGACGCGCGGCTTCCACGCTATCATGAATCTGTTTCTGTTGCCGCTCTGGTTTCTCTCGGGGGCCATGTTTCCGGTCAGCGGGGCCGCCCCGGTCCTCCAAGCCCTCGTGTGGGCCAATCCGGTGTCGTACGCCGTGAGCGGCCTGCGACACGGCCTCCACGGCTTTGCCGAGACGCCCGCTGTGCTGGCGGGGCCGGCGGTGTGCCTCGTGGTGACCGGCGGCTTTGCCCTGCTGACCCTGGCCGTGGCGGTATGGCAGGTGCGACGGCCGTTCTTTCAGACCTGACCGAGACGAGTGTGCGAGACAACGTGAGCGTGCACCTTTCTCCTATCCGTCTCGAAAAAGCGTAAAGGACTGTCGATGGTGCGGCGTCACGCCGTGCTCGCGGAGGGCGTCGTAGTGGCCCTGAGTGGGGTAGCCGACATTTGAGGCCCATCCGTATTCGGGATGCTCGTCGTGCAGGTCGCGCATGAGGGCGTCCCGCTCGGTTTTCGCGAGGATGGAAGCGGCGGCGATGGACTGGCTCTTCGCGTCGCCCTGTATAACGGTTTCGTGAGGCCAGGGGGCGTCCAGGAGGTGTCGGTTCCACTGATTGCCGTCCACGAGCAAAAAGTCAGGGGGAGGGGCGCAGTCGGAGGCGGCCCGGCGCATGGCCCGGAGAGCAGCCTGGAGGATGTTCAGGTCGTCGATCTCGTCCGGCGAACAGGCGGCGATGGCGGCCGCTACGGCCTGCTCCTCAATGTGCCGTCGTGCGTCAAGGCGCTTCTCTTCGGAGATGGACTTGCTGTCCTGAATGGCCGTGATCTCCACCTGTGGCGGCAGGATGACCGCGGCGGCGACCACGGGGCCGGCCAGGCAGCCGCGCCCGGCCTCATCGAGCCCGGCGATGCGCTCATATCCGTCTGTCCAGAGCCGGCGAATCAGACCTCGTACTGGTCGGGGAGGTCATTTTCGTAGAGCACCACGTCGCCCGGTTCGAGGCGGGGGCGGAGGAAGTTCTGGGCGTCGGCCAGGGAGGAGAACACCTCGGTCCGGTCGTCCGGAAACTGTCCTGCCGACAGGCCTTCCTGGATCGGGGCCGTCTGCTCCTCGCCGATGAGCGCGACGAGGTCGAGGTCACAGTCCGCAATGAACCGGCCGAAGGCTTCGTTTTCATCCCACTGCCGATCGCCGAGCTCGACCATCCCCGGCGTCACGATCATGCGGCGCCCCCCGCCCATCTCGCTCAGGATCTTGACTGCGTTGCGGGCGCCGACGGGGTTCGAGTTGAAGGCGTCGTCGATAATGGTCACGTCTCCCCGCTCCCGGAGTTGAAGACGGTGCTCGATGGGGTCAAGGCGTTGGGCGGCGTGGGCCATCTGGCGCAGTCGGAGGCCCATCGAGCGGCCCACCGCCACGGCCAGCAGCACGTTGAGCACGTTGTGTCGACCCAGGAGCTGGGTCTTAAACGATGCTGTGGTGCCCGTGTCGTCCGTGACGTCGAAGGAGGTGCCGGTCGTGTCGTACCGAATGTTCGCGGCGGTAATGTCCGCGTCGGGGTGTCCCTCGGTCGAGACACGCCAAATTGGTCCCTCGGCCCGCTCGGCCATGGCGGCCACCCGCTCGTCGTCGGCGTTCAGAATCGCAGGGCCGTCCGACGACGTACGTTCGACGAGTTTTCCCTTCTCCGCCGCGATGTGGTCCTGCGTGCCCATCGTTTCGAGGTGGGCCACGCCGACGGTCGTCACGACGGCGGTGTTCGGCGCCGCAATGTCGCAGAGCTCGTCCATGTCGCCAGGGTAGCGAATGCCGTACTCCAGCACCAGCACCTGATGCTCGGGCTTCAGATGCTCGTTGACGGTGAGGCAGAGCCCCATCGGGGTGTTGTAGGAACTCGGCGTGGCGTAGACGTTGTACTTCTGCCGCAGCAGCTCGGCGAGGATGAATTTGGTGCTCGTCTTGCCGTACGAGCCCGTAATGCCGATGACATCCAGGTCGGGTCGGTTCTGGAGTCGGCGACGCGCCTGTCGCTTGAAGCCCTCCTGGATGGCCGTTTCGACGGGTTGCATGAGGCCGGCGCCAAGGGCTACCCAGAGCGGCGCGCCGAGGTCGGCCACGAGGAAGCCCCCGAGGTACCACAGCACGCCCACAGGAGTGCCTAGCGTCCACCCGTACAGTCCCGCGGCAGCAATTGGAGCGAGGGTCAGAAGGGCCGCGGGGATAGTCAGGCGTGTCATGCGGTCTGTGTATGCGAGCGGCTTCTTCTCCTGGTCGCTCCGGTAGCGACGCGATGAAATGAAGGTGATCGTCCAGAGGGGCAGCGCCACGAGCGCGATCCCGGCCGGGTCGACGATCGAGGTGGCGAGGGCGCCGAAGAATAGCACTGCGGTCCCCACGCCGTGAGACGGGCGAACGACCGTGGACCGCACGTGGTCGGCCAGCCAGCGCCCGTACCGGTCAAACTTGTAGGTTTCGAGCTGGAAGATGTGCAGAAAGAACCGGACCCGTCGTCCGGCCCGCCAGCCGGCGAAAAGCGTCGCAATAACGCCGAAAAGGAAAAGCGCAGTCGTCATACGCCGTGAGGCAGGTCGTGAACGAACAGCCTGGATTCATCGTCGGCGGGCTGCCAGGGGTGAGGGCAAAAAAGATGAGACGCACGGCGCGTTGGTGCAAGGGCGGCCGCGGCCGGGCCTACGAGTTTTCCAGGAAATGCCGGAGCCCGGCAAGGACGGGCTCGGGCCGATCGAGATGTCCGAAGTGGCCCGCGCCGTCGAGCTCCACGAGGCCGCAGTCGTCGATCGCCGCTTCCATTACGTCCATTTGGCGGCGGGACACGGCCTCGTCCTCCGTCCCCCAGAAGAGGAGGGTCGGAACCTTGATCTCCCGAAGCTCCCCGTTGAGGTGCCTGTTCACCGTTTTGACGAACGTTTCTCGCATCACGCCCTGCTCGGCGTTGTAGTCGCTGGAGCCGAGCAGGCGCCAGACGAGCGAATGCCGGAGCCAGTCTTCCGCGGCGGGGCGGACGGAATTGGGAACGAGGCGGAGCGGGGCTTTGAGGGTGGTCGCGAGGGCTGATCGGAGGCGATACCGCCAGGAGCGCTCGGGGGCGACGCCGGACGGGCTGATGAGCACGAGCCGGTCAACCGCGGAGAACGTGTCGGGCCGGCTGGCCATGTAGAGTGCGATTCGGCCCCCGTTCGAGTGACCGACAATCGTGACGTTCGACTGGACGGTGTCGCGAATGTACCGATGTAGAACCTCGGCATGCTCAACGACGCCCCAGGGCTCGGGGGGTGGAGGGGACGCCCCATGGCCCGGCAGGTCCACGGCGTGAGTGCGGTAGGCATCGGACAGCCCCTGGGCGAGGGACTGCATGTCCTGTTTGCTTCGCGCCCAGCCGTGGAGAAGAAGGAGGGCAGGAGCGCCAGCAGGACCCTGAACCTCGACGCTCAAATTGTAATCCATCGTAGAAAGACCGAACGTCGGGTGAAGAGAATGGGGAACCGGCTGTTCGGGAAACCATCTGTTTTGGGGGGCGTTCCGGATTCCGAGTGTCACCTTGTCTTCTGGCCTCGCGCCAGTCCTGGTCTTTCGCCTAGGCCGCTGAGGCACTGTACGGTCCGGGAGATTGTCCTCATCAGCATGAGGGTGGAGTCCCCCCTTGCGTCGATCTACGGGTCCAGTCAGTCGTGTCCCTGCGGGCGGGCAATTGGCCGTCCTGCCAGGCATGTTGGGGGGCAAAAGAGCATGTCTGTTTGGTTGCGAGGAGTGGATTCGCCTCCTGGCATGCATGGTCTAGAAGGCGGAAGCCAAATCCGACAGGGAACATCCGTTTCGATATTGGTCCTGCCTGCTGACGATGAACTTTGCAATCAGCAGCGATTTTGAGCACCCTTTCGTCTAGGGGCTCTCGTCTGTTCAGCGAACTGGGTCTTTCGGTGGATCCCGGCAATTGGGGCCTCCCACGTCCATTGGGGGAGCTGTTTTCCTGCCCGTGGCCACATGGGACCCGTTCAAAACACGTCACGCAGGGGGATCTGGCGTTTGGAGGGGACGCTTCGGTTCTCTCCGCATTGCGTATCGGCAGGCATGCTCCGCTGGAGTGACGCCTGTCGGCTTCATCATTCATCGTAGGAAGAGACTATGTCAGAAAACGACAACAAATCATTTCGCAGACTCCTTGAACTCATCGGTGAGAAAAAGTATGGCTTCATGCGCGAGCTGCGGCCGGCCCTGCCGAAAGACGAGGATGATCCCTTCATGCCGCCGCCGCTCATCGGGAAGTTTAACCTCCGAGATGGCATTGTCATCGAGGGGGACCTAAAGCCGGGCCGAAAGGGCGGGATGCAGGTCGGATGGATCGATTCCGTCATGGGACTTCCGCCCGAAGAGTGGGCGCAGCTCAAGGATTTCGATCAAGGCGCAAGCGTGTATCCGGAGGAGAAGCTGGACCTCATCACCGGGCCCGACGACGAGTCGATGCGCGTGCTCGATCTCGTCGCGCCCCTCGGCAAGGGCCAGCGGGCCCTCATCGTGTCGCCCCCGCGAGCGGGGAAAACCATTCTGCTGAAGGACATTGCCGCGGGCATTACAGAGAACCACCCCGAGGTCGAGCTCGTCGCACTTCTCGTGGACGAACGACCCGAGGAGGTGACCGACTTTCGTCGGACCACCGAGGCCCAAGTGTTCGCGTCCTCCAATGATCGGGGCGAGGACAACCACGTCCGCGTCTCTACCCTGGCCATGGAGCACGCGAAGCGCCTCGTCGAGACCGGAAAGGATGTCGTTGTTCTTCTCGACTCGCTCACGCGGCTGGGGCGCACCTTCAATCTCTGGGTCGATGGCAGCGGCCGAACGCTCTCCGGTGGCCTCGACGCGGAGGCGCTCAAGGTGCCCCGGCAGATCTTCGGATCGGCCCGCAACATCGAGGGCGGCGGCTCGCTCACGATCATTGCGAGTGCGCTCGTCGAGACCGGAAGCCGAATGGACGATGTCATCTTCGAAGAGTTCAAGGGCACCGGCAACTCCGAGATCGTCCTCGACCGCGAGCTGGCCGACAAGCGCGTTTTCCCGGCCGTTGATCTCCGCGAGAGCGGCACGCGGAACGAAGAGCGTCTCCTCGGCGAAGTGCGGCGCAAGAAGCACAATCAGCTGTTCCGTGCGCTCAACTCGCGGGCGCCGATTGAGGCGATGCAGGCTCTCCTGCGCCACCTTCGGAACAGCCCCTCGAATGCCCACCTCTTGAATGAACTCGTGCCGGAATGACGGACGAAGGACTGGCCCGGGCCGATGAGGCCCCTGTTTGAGAAGCCGTGAGCGTTGCCCTAAATGTCGGGGGCACGAGTCCATGGGCCATGGGGGCGTTGGGGGAGTGATGCTGAACCGGAGACGTGGAGACC
>PXSY01000113.1 GCA_003023125.1 Bacteroidetes bacterium QH_10_64_19 | reverse complement strand
GTACCACGTTCTACAGGGGCACTTCTCCACACCACCCGATCTCCGTAGGTAAACGCGCGGCGCAGACTACTCGGCTACACCTCAATCACACGTCCCCAGTCCGGCGTGCGGACGTCCGTGTCGGGATGCGCCTGCTCGATATGCTCGGCCATCCAGCCGCGCGCGTCCGGGTCGCCGTGGACCAGGAAGACCGTGTTCGGATCCAGGCGGTCCACAATAGAGAGGAGGTCGCGGCGGTCGCTGTGGCCGGAGAACCGGAAGCGCTCGACCGTGCAGTACAGCGGCTGCGGGCCGTGCCCTTCCGCCAGCATCACCGGGGCGCCCGTTCCCTCTTCGGCCGCGTCCTTGAGCCGACGGGCCGGCGTGCCCTCCGCCGGATGGCCCACGAGCAGGATCGCGTCTTCCTCGTTCTCCACCATGCGCCGGGCGAGCACGTTCGAAAGGGTCGGCTCGAGCATCATGCCGCTGCTGACGACCATGATGCCGGGCCCGTCGAGAATTTCGCGCTTGGCTTCCGACTCGTAGGGCACCCGTTCTTGATCCACGGCAAACACCTCGTCGCTCGGATCCACGCGCGGGGTGGTGGCACGAGTGTCGTCGTAGATCTCGGCGATGGCCCGCATGGACCCGGCCGTATAGATGGGCACGTCGACGGGAATGGCGCCCTCCCGCTTCAACTGTCCCAGCAGCACGAGCATTTCTTGCGCCCGTCCCATCACAAACACCGGAATCAGGGCCGTGCCGCCCCGGGTGAGCACGTCGGACAGGGTCTCTCGGAAGCGGGCTCGTTCTTCCGGCCGGGTCGTCTCCGCGGCCTCCGGCTCCGCGCCCTGGGTGCTCTCCAGCATTAAGACGTCCGTCGACGTCGGGTACTCGCCCCCCGGAATGATCGTCTGGGCCTGCATGTTTGTGTCGCTGGTGTAGAACAGACGCCGCTCATGCCCCCATTCCTCGAACCTGAGCTCCACGCCGGCTGATCCCAGGATGTGCCCGGCGGAAAAAAACTGTCCTGTAACGGATGATTCCCCCTTCGTGCCTGTGATGTCGAAGGGGCTGCCGAGGTCGTGGGTGAGGTACAGGTGAGGCAGGGCCTCGATCTCCTCCTCCGTGAAGAGCGGCTCGTGGGCGGTTTCGCCCTTCTTGAGGCGCTTTTCCTGGAGGCGCGCCGAGGCGGGCAGCAGAAAGTCGAGCAGCCGCTTCGTCGCGTCGGTCATGTGCGCCATTGCGTGCGGAAAGCGGCGCACGAGCACCGGTAGGCTGCCCATGTGGTCGTGGTGGGCGTGGGTGACGATGGCGTGGTCGACGTAGCTGTTGGCCCGATCGCGCACCCAGTCGAACCGGGGGAGCGAGTCGGGCCCCTCGCGCTGCGGGTCGGTGCCCGCGTCGAGGGCGATGCCCGTGCCATTGAGGTCGAGGAAGTGACAGCTAGCGCCGATGCCGTCTGTGTCTCCGAGGGCGAGAAACTTCATGCAACCGAAAGGAAACCGCGTGGGGGAGAGGGGAGGGACCGACGCGATAAGCGCTGGCCAGTGACATCCCTGGTGAGATCTCAGGGAATTACTTTCGTTCTGAGAGTTGATTGTGCTGCGTGCCGGATGGGCTTGGCGTCCTACGCGAGACCAGCCTCGGCCTTGCGGGCCTCCTTGTAGTCGCGCCAGTCGTCGAGGAAGCGCTCCAGGCCCCGGTCCGTGAGGGGGTGATCCAGAAGATTGAGGAGGGTCTCGAACGGCATGGTCGCCACGTCGGCGCCCGCCAGGGCTGCGCGCTTCACGTGGGTGGGGTGGCGGATGGAGGCGGCCAGGATGTCGGTGTCGATGTCGTAGTTGTCGTAGATCTGAACAATCTCCTCAATCAAGCTCATTCCGTCGGACGAGATGTCGTCGATGCGGCCGATGAAGGGGCTGATGTAATCGGCCCCGGCCTTGGCTGCCAGCGTGGCCTGCGTGGCGGAGAAGCAGAGGGTGCAGTTGGTCGTGATGCCTTCCTCGTCCAGCGCCCGCAGGGCCTTGATGCCGGCCTTGATTAGAGGGATTTTTACGACGACGTTTTCGTGGATCTGGTGGAGCTGGTGGGCCTCCTCCATCATGCCGTTGAAGCTGGTCGCCGTCACCTCCGCCGACACGTCCCCGTCGACGATTTCGCAGATCCGAAGCACGTGCTCGTGGAAGTCGACATTGCCCTCGTCTTTGACGAGCGACGGGTTCGTCGTGACTCCGTCGAGGACGCCCATGTTATTGGCTTCACGAATGTCGTCCAGGTGAGCCGTGTCAACAAAAAATTGCATGGCGGATCGGCGAGTTGGTGGGAGGGATCGTATAAGCGCTGGAGACACGTCGTGAGAACGTTCTGATGGAAGGTCTCTACGAGCGATCGCCAGCGGAGTTTAGGACGCGGGGGCTCTGGACGCTCTCAAAACCGTCGAATTACAGTTTTGCAAAGTTGTGCCGGAACTGACGATTCAGGCTTGATCTCGTCGTTCCTGCATTGGGACCATCACGACCGTGACTTCGCCGCCTTTGTTTGCTACCTTGCACTGGCTGTTTCGTATCCTGTCTCTCCACCCAGAGCAACGGGAACCTTGCTCTCCCCGGCAATTTGAGGATTTCCGGTTCTGCGCCTGTTGCTCCTGCGCGTCCAAACGTTTCTGGGCGGTCCTTCGGATGAGAGACGGACGGGCTGACATCGCTCAACGGACGCCCTCGTCGCGCGGTTGCGATTGCCTCCGGTCTCCCTTGCACGTCATCTCCGACCTCCATGCAGATTTGCCTGTTCGAAGACAAGCACGTCTCCGGCCTGCGTCCCCTCGTGGAATCCCGTGCCGCATACGACCTGCGGCTGGGCGGGCGCACCATTCTCGAAACCCTCCGCGACATCTTTGCGCCGGACGCACTCTGTCTCCACGCGCGTCCGCTCGTCGCCGGGGTGACGGCGCGTCACCATGAGAGTCCCGTCAATGCGCTGCCGGACGGGGGCGACGTGCTCTTCGTGAATGGTCGGTTCGCGGCGGAAGGTGGGCAGGCGCAGGCTCGACTGCAGAAGGCCCCGCAACGAGACGAGGCCCGTGCCTTTGTGCAGGACGACACGCTGGTGGGCGCGTGGGTGCCCGACGCGGCGGCGTCTCTGCCGGACGACCTCTTCAACCGACCGGCCTTGCCGATGAACGCCTTCACCGACCTCCCCACCACCGCCCTTACCGACGCGACGCTCGTGGAGCGCCCCTGGCACCTGCTCGACACGCTGAGGCCGGCCCTCGTCCGCGACATCGAGGCCCAAATGGAGATGTCGTCCGTCGGGCCGCTTACAGACCGTCCCCATGCCGCAGTGCACGCGAGCGTGACGAGCGTCCACGACGCGCAGATTCACCTCGGCGAGGCGGCGGCGATCCGGCCGGGGGCCGTCCTCAACGCCGACGAGGGCCCGATCTACGTCGGACCGGACGCCGTCATCCACGAGCGAGCGGTCGTGCGGGGGCCGTGCTACCTCGGGCCGAAGACGCACGTCAAGATTGGGGCAAACGTGGAGGGGACCGCCACCGGCACGTGGTGCAAGGTCGCCGGGGAGGTGCACGATACCATTCTCCAAGGGTTCTCCAACAAGAGCCATCCCGGCTTTCTGGGGCACGCCGTCCTCGGGCGCTGGTGCAACCTGGGGGCGGACACCAACAACTCGAACCTCAAAAACGATTACGGAGAGGTATCGGCCTACGCCCCCGACGAGGAACGCTTCGTGGGCACCGGCCGCCAGTTTGCGGGCCTCTTCATGGGGGACCACTCGAAATGCGGCATCAACACGATGTTCAACACTGGCACCGTCATCGGGACGAATTGCAACCTGTACGGGAGCGATTTTCCGCCCCGGTACGTGCCGCCCTTCTCATGGGGCGGGGCCGCCGGCCTGACCGAGTACCGGCTCGGCAAGGCCTGCGAGGTGGCCGAGCGCGTCATGGCCCGCCGCGACACGACCTTCACGGAGGCCGATCGCACGCTCCTCGAAGCCCTCTTTGAACGGACCCGGGCCGAGCGGGCGGCCCATCACGGCTGACCATGATGCGGACGGTGTTGTGAGCCCCCACGGGCTCCCCTGTGCTCCTCGAATCGCCCCCCGTGGATCTCTGTTGGTAATCTCAAGGAACACGATGGGCGCCGCAGGCCGTTGTATCGCCTCCAACATTTTGATGCCCGAGTGGCGGAATTGGTAGACGCGCGTGATTCAGGGTCACGTGGTCCTTTGCGGCCGTGGAGGTTCGAGTCCTCTCTCGGGCACTGACGAAACGCCCCTGAGCGGCTCCTGAGGCCGACGCAGGGGTTTTTGTTGTAGGGGGCTGCGCTCTGATCTTGCATGGAGTCGAGCGAAAAACCATTCTGGAAAAGTCATGGGGACGAGTGAGGATGAGATTATTCACGTCCGAACGTCTCCTCCACTGCCCGATCCATCACGTCCGGGCTGATGTGGCTATACATCTCTGTGACTTAGGTGTTGG
>PXSY01000112.1 GCA_003023125.1 Bacteroidetes bacterium QH_10_64_19 | reverse complement strand
CCGCGTCGGTGAGCCGGCCATGCCCGCGCAGGACATCGATGTCGTTCTTCTTCATCAGGAACTGAACGCCCTGATTCATCTGGTTCGCCGCGCCCCGGCTTCGCTCAATCACGCTCGGAAAGTTGGGGGACACGGAGCCCTCCAGTTCCAGCCCGAAGTCGTTCAGGTGTGTGGTCTCCGACATTACTTCGGCGCTTTTGAGAAGCGCCTTCGTCGGGATGCAGCCAACGTTCAGGCACACCCCCCCTAGTTTATCTTTCTCGACGATGGCCGTGTTCATGTCGAGTTGTGAGGCGCGGATGGCTGTTTCGTAGCCACCCGGTCCGCTGCCGATGATGACGCAGTCGTAATGCGTAGCCATGAGTGTGCGAGGATCAATCAGAGAAAGATGCGAGAGGACTGAAACCCTGATTTATGCGAACGGCCTGCGCCGCCGCAGGTCTCAGGGGAACGGCTTCTTCACGCGCCCGACGGTGCCCAACTGCTGCTAGGAGAGCAGGATCTGCCGCGATTCAGCCTCAGGATATGCTTTCAAATCGTATACATTGGCAAAAGTACGCCCCGCTGGTCGGCAACCCCAAACCACCACCTCGCCCGTGCCGAAAGGTTTCTGTGAATCCGAATCCCGGCACTCAGCGGGTGGAGAGCCACTGCGAGGGATCTACGAATTCGCTCGTCGACCGGTTGACTACGCCGAAGAACACGCTGGCGCCGCGCGGCTCGTTCTCGGTGCCCGACTGGCCGAGCACCTGTCCGGCACTGATGCGCTGGTTCTCGGAGATGGAAAGACTTGAGAAGTTGCTGTACACAGAGAGGTACTCTCCGTGCCGCACGACGACGTATGTGCCGTACCCGGGGACGAAGTCGATGCCGCTCACGACACCGTCGAAGATGGCCTGGACCGGAGCTTCTGGGCGGGTGGCAATCAGGATGCCCGGATGATAGGTGGTTGTGCCGTGCACGGGATCCACCTGATCGCCGAACCCGACCGTCACGGCCCCCTCGGCGGGCCACGGCAGCGCCCCGCGATTCTGCTGGAAGGATGCCGCGAGGCTCTTGGAAATCGAGGGGGGAGAATTCTCGGCGGAGGCGTCCTCGGCCTCGCGGTCGGCACGGGCCACCAGTTTTCGGATGCGCCGTTCGAGTTGCTGGGCCTGCTCCTGCTTTTCTTCGATTTCCTCCTCGAGCTCCGAGCGACGGGCCCGGAGTTCATTGATGACGGCCCGGCGGTCGCGCTCTAGGGCCCGCAGGTTCTCGCGCTCCGTGCGGGCCTCCGCGAGCAGGTCCCGGGTTTCGGCACGCTTTTCGGCCAGTTGTTCGCGGGACCGGCGCACCTCGTCCGCCGCGGTCTGGATGGCGCTCCGCTGCTCGCGACGATCGGCGGCAAATTGTCGGAGGTACCGCGCCCGAACGAGCATCTGATTGATGGAGCGGGAGGCGAGCAACAAGGCAAGTTCGTGGAGACGCCCGTACTTGTAGGCGTGGACGAGTCGCTGCCGGTACTCGTCGCGGAGGGCGGCGAGACGCCCCTGGAGCGTGTTTAGCGTGTCGCGGAGGGCCGAGCGTTCCTGGCCCAGCTGCCGGAGGCGCGTCTGGTAGGTGGAGACCAGTTCCTCCCGGAGGGCAATTTCGCGCTGCAGTGACTTTAATTTTTTCTGTGTGGCCTCCTCCGCCTTCCGCGTTTTCTGGAGCGTTGCCTTCTCCTGATCAATTTGCTGTTGGAGTTGCTTCAGTCGCTTCTGGGTCGAGCGCCGCTGAGCCTCAACGTCTTGGCCGTAGGCGGTGGGAGGGAGCACGAGGGGGGCCACGAGCGCCCACAGCAGGATCCTGAGCCGAGCCCGGGCGCTGTTGCAAACCATCCTGGAACGCGTCCTCAAGCTCTGTATGCGCGGAATGACGAGTGCGCTCGGTCCGGCCCGCGGGAATGTCGGGCGCTATCGAAAGGGCCTGCGGGGAACCTGTGACGGGACGTCGAGCGAAAACGAAAGATCCGAGGGATTCAGGGTCATCTCCTGGTACTCGACCCGGGCCTGAAGGTCGGCGGCGGGTTGCTGAAATGTCACCTGAGCCGGAAGCAGCACCCCCTCCACGGGCCGGAAGTCGGAAAACACCCGTTTCTGGACGATGGTCCCGGATTTGGACCGTTCCTCGTATCGTACGACGCGCCACCGCGTCGGGTCCACTGTGTACTGCTCTTGGTCGGTTGCGTCAGAGACGTAGTACAGAGAGCTATCGGCCTGCGGGGACCTGTCCGCGGTGCGGGTCGGGGCCAGGAGCCCGAGCATGTTCTGGAAGAAGTCGTCCGACGAGACGGGAGCGGGAAACAGCTGCTGGACATCCTCCACGGGACCGACACGCAGCACGCTGTTGCGGTGAACAGGGACCCGCCCCGTCGGTGGTGCACGACGGCGTTGAAGGAGCGGTCTTGGTCGGGGGACTGTACCGCGACGCGTGCCTTCGCGCTGTAGGACTGAATGGTGTCGGAGGCGCCCAGGATCTGAGTGCGAATCTGGTCGGTCGAGTGGTTGGGGAAGCGGTCGGGGAGAGCGGGGGCGTCCGTTGTTCGGCTCGTGCCGCTGCAGCTCGCGAGAAGCAGGGCGGTGCCCAGTGTCCACATGAGGAGGGCCGAGACGGACGAGGGAGCGTGTGAAGACAAGGGGCGGGCGTCGCGGTTATGCGGGAGAGAATGGGAATCGTGGGGCATCCTACGGCGTGGACGTCCCATCGAGTTTCTGCTGAAGCGAGAACCGGTCCGGCGACCGATCCAGGGCCTGTTGCCAGTAGGACTGGGCTGCGTCGTTGTTGCCGAGGGCCTGCTCCACGTCTCCGGCGTGTTCGAGAATGCGGGCAGAGGGAGGGTCTGCGTCGAGGGCGCGTTGCAGGTGGCGCTGGGCCGCCTCCGGATTGTCGCGCTGGAGATACACCCAGCCGAGTGTGTCGTGGGCCAGGGGATCCGACGATGCCCGGTCGACGGCGCGGCGGGCCAGTTCCAGGGCACGGTCCAGTTGGGTTTGACGGAGAGCCAGGCTGTAGGCGTAGTGCCGGAGCACCCGGGGATGATCCGGGGCCAGGGCCAGGGCCCGTTCGAGGGCGTCGTCGGCGTCCTGAGGACGATCGAGGTGTGTGTAGGCAAGACCCATTCCCGCACGAAGCACAGCATCATCGTGAGGAGCGGAGGCCGAATCGTCTCGCTGGGTGAGGGCATTCTGGAAGTGGTCGAGGGCCTGCTTCGGTGCCCCCGAGTGCAACTGGGCCACCGCGGCCGTGCGGGCCAGCGGGGTGTGTCCGGGAAAGAGCAGGAGGCCTTCCTCGGCCACGGACGCGGCGGCGTCGTAGTCGTGGGCGGAAAGGTGGGCCGACGCGGCTCGGGCCCAGCGGTTGGGCACCCGGGGATTCGCCTCCAGGGCGCGCTCCAACACCTGAGCGGCCTGTGCAGGGGCGCCCTGTTCGTCGAGCAGGCGGGCGCGGAGGCTCAGCGCATCCACGTGGATGGGCGCCCGGTCGAGGGCGCGGTCCAAGAGCGTCTCTGCGGCCTGGAGACGTGTCGAATCGATTCCGGACGACGGTGCGGTCGCTTCGTCGTAGGCTGACGCGGCCCGCTGTACGAGCGCGTCGACCGACACGGTGGACAGGTCCGCAGAATCCGGTGGGGGGGAGCGGGCCTCCGCCGTCCGGCCGGTTCTGCGGTAGAGGGCATCTACTCGCTGTTGCAGGGCCGTGTCGTCGGGCCGCTGCTCGGCCAGAGGGGCCAGCAGGTCGAGCGCCGCCCCCGGCCGGTCGGTTGAGGGGTAATGATTGCCGAGGCGGCGGTGGAGGGGGAGCATCTTCCGGTACACGGACACCGGGGCGCGAGACGTATGCTCCAGCAGTCGCCCGTACGCGTCGAGCGCCGCGCTCGGCCGGTCCAGCATTGCCTGCAGTTCAGCCAGGGCCCGGTATGCGCTCGTGTCGGCGGGGAAACGGTCCACCAGATCCTGGTAGGTCTGAAGGGCCGCCTCCGGCTGGCCCGCCTGACGTTGCAGCTCGGCGAGCCGGCGGTGATAGTAGGCCCGATCGGCACTGTTGCTCAGCGCCTTTCGGGCGTAAAAGAGCGCTGTGGCCTCGTCGCCCTGCGCGTGGTGTGCATTGGCAAGGGCCTCCAGGAGGATGGGGGTGTTGGGGGCCCGGTCGAGGGCCGTCTCGAAGTAGAGGATGGCTTCCTCGTAGTCCCCAAGTTGGGCCTCGGTCGTACCCTTGATCAAGTACTTCTGAACCGTAGCGTTGGCCGTATCGCCCGTGTCGGCGGGGGACGGTGAGGAGAGAGACGCCTGCTGGCCGACGGCGCGGAGGGGACCACAAATGAGAACCCCGACGAGCACTGTCAGGGCGAGAGCGATTCGGTCTCGACGCATCAGCCCGAGAGCCATCGCACGAATCAGCATCAGTGAACACCAAGCAGCGATGATCGGCACGATCAATCTTCATCGATCCTCTCTCCTACGGAACGCTCAAGCACATCGTTTGACGCACGACGGCCCGCCATGGTTCACCTCCATTTGATAATAACGGCGAACCGTTTCTACATTGCTTCCTGTGTGTCTTGATTGGTCAATTTTCTTGGGGTGGCATGCCGGATTCTTGCCCCGATTGGTAGGATCTTCCACCACTGCGCTGTTGCCGAACAACACGGTTCATACTCATGGGTGAACACAACGTACGCCGGGACGCTGAGCCCTCGGTTCTTCGCGAGTTTACGAATCATCTAATGCGCGACGTTCGCGCCATGGAGTTAATGCTCCACGAAGACATGTTCGAGACGGGAGTGCGCCGCATCGGGGCTGAGCAGGAGCTCTTTATGGTCGACGAGCGGGGAGAGCCGTCTCCGGTGATCGAAGAGGTGCTCGAACGAAACACCGATGAGCGCATCGTCACGGAATTGACGAGGTTCAATGTGGAGTTTAACATGGACCCGCTCCCGTATGGAGACGACTGCTTCAGTGAGATGGAGCAGTCGACCAACACGCTCATCGACGAGGTGCGGAGCTTAACCCGGCAGGTGGATAGTGAGGTCGCCATGACTGGAATTTTGCCCACGGCGCACCTGTCAGATTTTGCGCTCGACTACATGACGCCCCGGCCCCGGTACTACGCGCTCAATGATGCCATCTCGCGTCTGCGGGGCGGCGCTGGCCAGTACCAGATTCAGGGCATCGACGAGCTATTCGTGAAGCATGACTCCATCATGTTAGAGGGGTGCAACACGAGTTTCCAGACGCATTTCCAGGTAGCCCCCGAGGAGTTTCCCCGCTTCTACAACATCGCCCAGGTGGTGGCCGCGCCGTGCCTGGCGGCCGCTACCAATTCGCCGCTTCTCTTCGGCAAGCGGCTCTGGCGCGAGACGCGGATCGCCCTCTTCCAGCAGGCCGTGGATACGCGGTCGAGCAACCTGTACCTGCGGGAAATGAGCCCACGGGTGCATTTTGGCACCAGCTGGGTCGACGAGTCGGTCATGGAGATCTTCAAGGAAGACATCTCCCGGTTCCGGGTGCTCCTGACGATGGACCTCGACGAGGATCCGATACAGACCCTCGAGGCGGGCAACGTCCCGAACCTCATGGCGCTGCAGCTGCATAACGGCACCGTGTACCGGTGGAACCGTGCCTGCTACGGCATGACGGACGGAAAGCCGCACCTTCGCATCGAAAATCGCGTCCTACCGTCTGGGCCGACCGTCGTCGACGAGATTGCCAATGCTGTGTTCTGGTACGGCCTCGTCGGTGGCATTGCGCAGGACTACCGAGACGTGTCCGATCACATCGAGTTTTATGCGGCCCGGCACAACTTCAACGCTGCGGCCCGCAACGGCCTGGCCTCACAATTCAAGTGGCTGGATGGCTCGAACCGGCCTGCCCACGAGCTTATCCTCGACACCCTCATTCCCCTCGCCGAACGGGGGCTGCAATCGTCCGACGTTGATTCGTCGGACATCGACCGCTACCTGGGCATCATCCAGAAGCGGGTCGAATCCGGACAGACCGGGGCCCAGTGGCAGCTCGATTCGATGGAGCGCATGAAGGAAGTTGGCTCCCGGGCCGAGCGCCTGGGGGCCCTCACCCGAGCGATGGTGGAGCGGCAGAAAGAAGGCGATCCCGTGCACGAGTGGTCGCTTGCGATGCTTGAAGAGGGCTATACGCCCACGGGGATGAAGGACACCAACGTCGAGGACTACATGACGACGGATCTCTTTACCGTTCACGAGGAGGAGTCGATCGAGTTTGTGGCGCGGCTCATGGACTGGCAGAAGATCCGCCACGTTCTCGTGGAGGATGCCCAGCACCGGCTGGTGGGGCTTGTGAGTCATCGGACCCTCCTTCGGCACATGGCCGAGCGCAAAGAACGGCCGGAGGGAGGCGTTCCGGTGGGGACGATCATGGTAGAGGATCCCATCTCCATCTCCCCCGATCGGCCCACCCTCGACGCAGTCAAACTCATGCGCGAGCACGAGATTGGGGCGCTGCCGGTCGTGCGGGAGGATCGTCTCGTCGGGATTATCACAGAGCAGGACTTCATCCAAATTGCGGGCAACCTTCTTGATGAGACCCTCGGGCTGGACGACGAAGAGGAACCGGAGGCGGAGGCCGCAACGCCCTGATCGATCCCGAACGGGGAGGGGCAGGGCCTGTGTGATGCACGCCTGCGTCCCACTCCGCCGCGCCCCTTCGTGCCGGGCGGCCGAGCGTCGTCACCGGGGAACGTACGGGGCACTGGCCTGTGGCACAGACTCGTGGAATTCTTTGAGCGCACTCACTGAAAGCGAGCTTGAAACATGGACGACACCCGCGAGCGCGAAATTAGCAACCGCACCGTGCGCATCGACCGCACGCTCTGCAT
>PXSY01000111.1 GCA_003023125.1 Bacteroidetes bacterium QH_10_64_19 | reverse complement strand
GTTGACCGACACGGACCTTCGTGCGGCGAGAACCGCCGTGGCAGATACGGCCGCGGCCACCTATCCGGCCGACGCCCCGCGTCAACGCATCGACTACATCTTCTACCCACCCCGCTTCTTCGCACCGACGGATGTGCGGCGGTGGTGCAGTGCCCCTGATCCCCCGTCCGACCACTGCGCCATCACGGCGTCCTTTCGGCTCGCACTGTCCGCCGAAGAATGGCCCTCCAACGAAACACGTCCGTCCCCGGAAACGGGCTCGGTCGAATAGGAGCTTTCTTCGCTCATTCACCCTATCGCCCTCTTCTCCTCGCTCTCAAAAACGCTACGCCGTCTCCAGCTCCCGGTCCTCTTCTGCCTCCGACTCGTCCCAGATGGTCGCCTCGGCCACGTTTTGGCACTGGTGGCAGCGGATATCCCGGTCTTGGACCTGGTAGCAGGGGCGCTCGCAGGCCGGCGTCGGGGTTTTTGCGTTTGGCAGTTGAAGCTGTGCGGCCGTCATGTCCGCCAGCGTTTCGATGAACTTCGGGTGGCTGTTGAGTCCCGGCATCACCTCGTAATGCTCCGGAATGGGGGCGCCCTCCTCCTCCAGGTCCTCCGGAATTTCGATGGCCAGTTCGTAACTCGTCTCGATGTGGTCGGTCACGAACGCGACCGGAATCACGAGCACATCCTCATCCTCCTCGGCGAGTTCCTCCACGGTCTCATCCGTGGGGGGCGTGAGCCACTCTGACGGGCCCACTTTGCTCTGGAAGGCGGTCGTGAAGTCGCGGTCGAACCCCCGGTCCTCCATCACATGCTTCACCGTGGAGTGGACGAGGCAGCAATACGGATCGTCCCGCTCCTCCATCTCCGTGAGGGGTGTCCCGTGCGCGCTGAACAGCAGGTGCACGTCGTCGCGCACGGCCTCGGGGAAGCGCTCCAGGCCCTCGTCGATCCGATCGTTCAGCGCCTCAATGTACTTGGGGTACGTCGCGTACTCGAAGACCGACGTGGTGGGCCAGGCCGGAATCTCGCCTGCCTTCTCCAGTTCGTGCCAGTAGACGAGGGACGCGCCCGTCGTCGTCTTGGAGTACTGCGGGTAGAGGGGGAGCAGGACGACCTCGTCCACGCCGTCCTCCTGCATCTGCACCGCCGCCTGCTCACTGGTCGGCTCCCAGTACCGCATGGCCATGTACGTCTTGAACGTAGCCCCCGTCTGTGCGGCGTACCGCTCGTTGAGCCGATGCTCCAGGTTGTCCGCCTGCTCGCGCGTGAGCGGGTTGATGGGGGAGCCTCCGTCGTCGCTGATCTCTTTGTAATCCTCAGCGACCGACTTAGACCGGAAGTACGAGATGATTTTGGAGAATGCCTGGCGGACCCGCCCGCGGGCCTGGAAGTAGACGACCTCTGAGAAGTCGATGATCGCCGGGTCCATGAACAGGTTGTAGAGGAAGGGCTCCACGGCCTCTTCACCGTCGGGGCCGCCCAGGTTGAGAAGAACGACGCCGACCGTATCGCCCGACTCCACGCCGAGCTTGGACGAGGGAAAAAACTCGCCCTCCACCAGTCGGGGGTCACTGTTGTATCCCTCGCGGTCGTAGCGGCGCAGAAACTCGTACGGAGTCATTGGGACGTAGTGGTTGTTCGTGGGGAGCGGGTCACACAGTACACGACCCCCAAACGGGAGCAAAAGAGGGAAGACTCCCCCGGTTCTCCGAATGTTGCAGGAGCGTTTCGGTTGTCTCACAACGGAGCTCGGTCGTATTTCGGTCCCGGATTCCCGACCGATTTACAATTGGACGGATGCCGGATGCAGGCGGGACAAAACACCTGCAGGCCCACAGAATACGCTCTCTGCGGCTTCCCTCCACTCGTTCACAGTGCGCACAGACCGATGGCGATCTCTTGACGTCAGTTCTCTGGTCTCAGCGCCGCCGAGGCGGCCACGCTCGCCGTGCGGCCTTCCATTACGGCGGACCCCGAAGGATGGGCGGAAGGATCCTCGTTGCCCTGGCCTGCGCAGGAGATCTACTGCACGACGTAGAACGGGCGGATCGTGGCGGCAGGGGGACGCCACATTTTCCGGGAACGGTCGAGTCGGCCTCATCGCTCGACGTATATCGAAGCCCCTGTCGACATTCGGCACGTCGTATCGTAGGTTGAAAATCCGCGGGGGCGGGAGAGGGTTTTCGTTTACGCCACAAATCTATGAGCCGAGTTCCTATGGGTCGAACGCGCATCATGTCCCCGGAGCGGGTTCAGCGTACGCTCCGGCGCCTCGCCTACGAGACGATCGAGCACAATCGCGGGGCCGGCTCGCTTGAACTCTTCGGCATCCAGCAAAGCGGGGTCCCCCTCGCCCACGCTGTGGCGGAGGAGATCAATGCTGCAGAAGGGACCGACCTCCAGGCCCATGATCTTGACGTGACGCCGTTTCGAGACGACCGTCCTGATCTCGAGCCCCCCACCCCTCCGCCTCACGAGAGAACCGTGACGGACCGGGACGTCATTCTCGTCGACGATGTTGTATTTACAGGGCGTACCGCCCGAGCGGCCCTCGACGCGGTCCTTCAATATGGACGGCCCCAGAGCATCCAGCTCGTCGTGCTCATTGACCGGGGGCACCGCGAGTACCCGATCCAGCCCGACTGCACGGGCCGCCGGTTACAGACAAAGCATGAGGAAGAAGTTGTTGTGGAGACCGACGGGGAATTCGCGGTGTACGTAGACGATTGAGGTGTCGTGGGGAGGACCTCAGTTGAGAACGACCGATGAGTCTTAAATTGTGGAGTCAGGGGCGGGCACTTGAGCGGAGTTGTCGGTCGTGAAGAGGCGGATCTCCGTACCCGCCTGCACCTCTGTCTCCGGTGCGCGTCCCTGCCGTTGGACGAACCGTCGGGCCGCAGACGTGTCCGATTGGGGGGAGGTAGCAGTAGACTCGGGTCGGCGCGGATCAACAATGACGGAACGGAGCTTCTGGCGGAGCAGAAGGCTCCGAGCCTTCTCGACGGGCTGACCCACTACGCTCGGTACCTGGACGGTATCGGTCCCTAGTCCCGTGCTGTACCAGAGGTCCACCGCCTTTCCCTTTTTCAGCGAGTCTCCAGGTTCCGGATCCTGCCGGGTAATGGTATTCGGGTAGGGAGACGGAACGGAATCCGGTTCAATGCGACCCGGTTCAAGCCCGAGCGATGACAATTGATTCTTGGCTTCCCGAACCGATATTCCCCTGCCCATGAGGTCGGGAACGTTCACCATGGGAACCTCTCCGGCATTGACCGTCAGGTATACGCGCCGTCCGGGCTTCACCCCAGAGTTGGCTGGTGGATTTTGATCCACGACTGTTTCCCGAGCGACGTTGGGATTATAGGGACCGGCCTCCCGCTGCACTGTCAAATCACGATCCTGAACGAGTTGCTTCGCCTTTTCGAAGGAACGGTTTTCCACGTCGGGCACCTGTACTGCCACACCATGGCGGGTGTAAGACGGCATGATCACGGCATCAACTAGAAAATACATCGCGAGGGCAAGCAGCAAGAGTCCCCCAAATCCACCCCAAAAATAGGAGTTTCGAAGGAGGGCACGGAGCCAGTTGAAGGCCGCCTTCAAACGACGGGCAAGACGCATCGGAGAAGAGAAGTGGTGAGAAAAGAGCCCGGGCAAACAGCGATTCTTGGGGTTCCGGAGTACTTAACTTCTAACACATCGGCACCATAACAGCAAGTGGGATCGTGCAGTTTCCAGGTCTGTCTACAAACGTGACAAGCGACGGGAGAAGGATCGATCCGCATCTGGCTATTCAGCGGGTCCACCTGTTCTTGACACACCACCCTGGAACAGCGCAGGTGGATTTATGTCTAATAGCGTCCCTCGAGTGAAGGCGCCGGGCCAGTAGTGCTTGGAGCCTGAGCAAGAGTGCGTCCGTGACGATTTAACTTTGATTCATGCAGTGAGGGGAAACCAAGACTCACCCGCCAAGTCTAATACGGATGCAGTTGAGCAACGGGCTGAGAAGCCCGCCAAGTCCATCTCCACGGATACGAAGGTGTTGGAGCACTCCTTGGAGAGAGCATGAAAAGAAGAACGCTCGCCTTGACAGCAGTGGAGAATCTTTGTACTGTGGGAGTCCGCGTCTAACGAGAATTTGGCAGCGCGGCACTGTTCTTTGACGGAATTGGAAGCACAGCGAGTCCTTGTCGATTCCTTTTCGCCGCCATGGTGAAAAGTGAATGCGATCGAGTTAGATGCAAGCTTTCCTACTACGGAGAGTTTGATCCTAGCTCAGGACGAACGCTGGCGGCAGGCTTAACACATGCAAGTCGCACGAGAACGCTCTGGCTTTGCCAGGGCAAGTACAGTGGCGGACGGGTGCGTAACGCGTAGATAACCTGCCCTCAGGCGCGGGACAATCACGGGAAACCGTGGCTAATACCGCACGACGTCCGGAGCCCGCATGGGAACCGGATGAAACCCCGCTTTGCGGGGGCCTTTGGATGGGTCTGCGTCGGATTAGCTTGTTGGTGAGGTAACGGCTCACCAAGGTAACGATCCGTAGCTGGTCTGAGAGGACGATCAGTCA
>PXSY01000107.1 GCA_003023125.1 Bacteroidetes bacterium QH_10_64_19 | reverse complement strand
GGGCGTACCGGTTGCCCTCCCAGGCGGCGGCCACCTCACGTCCTTGAACGACCACATCCGGCTTGCGACGGCCGTCGGCGGTGGGGCCCCGGGCGCTAAAGGGAGCCAGCGACGAGTCGGGCGCCATGGCCCCCACCGCGATGGCGGAATCGGCGTCGGCCGGAGTGTTGACGTAGAACCAGCACGCGTCCGGATCCTCGCAGCCGCTGTTGCCGGCGCTCACCACCACCGTCACGCCCAACTGGGCCGCCCGGTCCACCGCCCGCGTCGTGAGGGCCGTATCGCCGTCCAACTCGTCGGTCGAGTAGCTCCGCTCGCCGTCGTCGAACGTCGTGTAGCCGATCGAGACGTTCACCACGTCCGCCCCCTGACGGTGGAGCCACTCCAGGCCCGCCACGAAGTTGTCCTCTTCCACGTTGCGCTCGAACTGCGTAAATTCCGTCGTCGCCCCAAACACGGTGGCCCCGTGGGCTGGGCCCACGAGTGCGCCGGAATCGTACCCGACGGCGACGGACATGACCCCGGCGCCGTGATTGCCCCCCTGGCGTCCGGCGGTAAAGTTGCGAAGGCCGCCGAGGCGGTTGGTGGCCCGCAACTGCGAGAACGCCGGGTGGCGGAGGCTGTTGAAGTGGGCATCGAGAAAGCCTACGCGAACGCCGTGCCCATCAAGGCCTCGCTCGATGGGGGCGAGGGCATTGATCCGCGAAAGCGGGCCGCGGGCAGCCCCGTACTCCACTGACCCCCTCGGACGTGTCTCGGGCCCGGACAGGGAGAGAGGCATTGGGGGCGCAGGCGACGAGGCATCGGCGGGATGAAGGCGAGCCACCGGACGGGTGGCACGCACGAAGGGGAGGGACGTCACGGCGTCGTGCAGCGCCGCGGGCAGCCGGGCAGACACAGCGTGAAACCAGCGGCTCCGCACCCGAGGCTCAACGCCTGCGTCCCGGAGGTGCTCCAGGTACGACGGAGCGACGGGCCGTGTCCAGCGCACTTCCGCCGGCGAAGAGGGGGGGCGAGGCCGCTCCTCCAGAAAAATCCAGTATTTCTGCGGGGGGGACGCCGTGGTACGTGCTCCCGCCGTCATGGATAAGTCGTTGGGGAGAAGATGGACGGGGAGCGAAAGCCGAGTCATCAGCGGAATGCGGATCGCGAGCGAGGGGAGGCCTCGGTAGCGGGGTGCTGAGCGGGACGAGCGGTTGGCAACTCGGACACTGAGTGGCCGGAGGGCGGTCCTGAGAGATGCCCACGCGTCACTAATTGTTAAAGACCACGAGGGGGCCGTGCCTCACACGTACAGAAAGGTCATGAATCCGACGAAGCAGGTGAGCAGGAACGCCCCTTGGAGCCGAGAAATCTGGTAGTCCCGCCACGTCAGCGGAATGATAAGAACACAGAAGCCCAGCATGACGGGGAAGTGGAGGCGAATGGTCTCGGGCTCGACCCTGATGGGGTCCGCGATGGCCAACGTGCCCACCACGAACAGCACGTTCAGGAGATTGCTTCCCATGACGTTGCCTACCGTCATGTCCGACTCCTGCTTCAGTGTCCCCACCAGGGAGGCCGCGAGTTCGGGGAGGCTCGTGCCGATGGCCACGACGGTCAGCCCAATCACGACCTCGTCGATGTTCAACAGGTCGGCGATCTCCAAGGCGTTGTCCACCATCAGGTGAGCCCCGAGGGCAAGCCCCACCATTCCCCCAAACAGGTAAAGGCCCTTGGCGAGGGACGACAGCTCCGGATCGGCCGAGTCGAGTTCGCCCTCCATGCTTTCCAGAATGACGGCGTGGGAGGTATTCCGGGCGTCGAAAAAGACGTACACCCCGAGGCCGATCAGAATGGTCACCATGATCCCCCCATCGAAAGCGCTGATGACCCCGTCCAGCGCACAGACGTAGAAGAGCCCCATCACTCCCAGCATTACCGGATACTCGCGCTTCAGCACCTCCGGAGTGACGGCCAGTGGAAGCGTCAGGGCACAGACCCCCAGAATCAGGGCCACGTTGCTAATGTTGGACCCGATGATGTTGCCGATGGCGAGGGGGGAGGTTCCCGACAGCAGGGCAAAGAGGTTCACCAGGAACTCTGGCATCGAGGTCCCCAGGGCAACGACGGTAAGCCCTGCGACGACCGGACGGATTCCGTACTGAAGGGCAATGCTAGACGCCCCCTGAATAAGGCCCTCGGCTCCCAGGTACAACACGAGGAGGCCGACGAAGAAAAGGAAGACGTAAAGGACCATGCGGGGGAACTCAGGTGGATCACCGACCGAACAGCAGAACCGCTGTGAGGCTGGGCGTTCGAACGTGAGCCTCAAGACTGTTGGGGAGAGGCACATTCATGGCATGAGCACAGCGGGCCTTACGCCTTGTCGAGCAAGGCCTGACCGCGGAACGAGCCTGGGAGCAGCGCCGAAACGGTGGTGCGTTCAGGAGGCTCATCGCGCCGGTCCATCCAAAGCGTCGTGTCGGGGGCGAGTTCCGCCAGGAGCTGTCGACATGCCCCGCAGGGCGTGCCGCTCGCATCCTCGGCGCAGGCAAGAAAGAGGCGGGTGGGCGTCGGGAGACCATACGATTGAACGGTGCCCAGGGCATTGCGCTCGGCACAGAGGATGCGGGCAGGCGGGCACATGAGCCCGCTGGGCCACACGCCGGGCCGTACCGATGCCCTCCGCCGTACCGATGCTCTCCGCCGGATCGTCGGAGGAGCGGTCAAGCGTCGGGGCAAGTGGGGCGTCCACGGGGGGCAGCGCCCCGCCGTCGCCGGCCCAGCCGCCCTGCAGCCACGCGTCGTCGGCCACAGCCTCGTGGGGCCCCTGCGGCAGCGCCTTCACGTACAAGGCCTCTTCGCGGCGGAAGGGGCGTGACAGCACGAAGGCGGCGACGGCATCGGCCACCCCGGCGGCCACGGCGGTGGTGTAGGCGTTCAGGATGGCCGGGAGCGTCAGCGAGTACGACGCGCTCTCGACCCGGACGCCCGGGATCCATCGTCCATCGTCGAGCAGGAGCACGGCCGCCGTGGGGGCCTCGGAAAACGGCACATGGGCGCGGGCACGAAGCGCCTGGACGCGTTCGCGGAGCTGAGCAAGAGGTGGGAGAGACGGCATGGACGCCGAAGCGTTGTCCAAATATAGAAATCGGGACCCGCGCAAATCGGTGGGCGTCGGGCGAGGTTCCCGAATCCCGACAATGAGGGCCGCTGACCGGGCGGTCCCGTGGCAACAGCGTCCTGTGAGGAATGACGATGGAGCCGCCCCTGCCGGAACGAGCAGCATGGCCTGCACGAGCGCACAACCGCACCCGACCGGACGAGGACAGTGTTAGATCGTCCAGACTCACGGCAATGGCATCGTGCTTCCGAAGCCGACTCGTTACCCCGCGTCCAGAACACGTGCTCTGCCTCTCCGCCGTTTCGCGTGTGGCGATTGCCCCGCGCACGGATGCGGAGCAGAGGCGACGCCGTACGGGCGGAGCGGGTCGCCGGGCCGGTTACTGTTCGGCGCCTTCGGGCTCCGTATTCTCCAGCGCCGCCAGCAGACCCTCCCGCAGTTCGACCTCGTCGGTGCGGCGGGCGTACTGGTAGATCAGATCCCGGGCCATGCCGTCGTTCATGTGCAGCGCAAAGACGTTTTCGGGAAGCTCGGGATGCTTGTCGGACTAGAAATTGCCGTCGTCAGTCCGGCGGTGGCCTATGGCTACGCGGGGTTGATGAGAAGAGTGCCGTTCGGGTCGACGGTGTTGATTGGGCGTTCCGGGGTGCTGAGGGACGTTCGCGCAGGCGAACCGGTTCGCAGCCGAATTTTTTAGGAGACTGCGCTCTCCAATTCCACCTCGCGGACTGACGTTTGTTGCTCACGCGGACGTTGAAATGCGGTCTACCCGCGCTGGACCTCCGGGCAACTAGGGCGCCGTGTCGCTCTTTGTTGGGCTCAGAGGGATCTCTCCCTTGGCCCCGGCTCTTCGGGTTCTCCTCTTTCTGCACGCTGCAATGGAGGCCTACGGCCGTCCGCAGAACTCAGGATGGTGACCTTCCAATTCTGTTACGCCTACGGGTTGACGCACCGGGGGATGATTTTTGTACGTTGACGGCATACAGGGATGTACTCTTTACAACTTGTCCGATCCCACCGCGGGCAGGCTCTTTCTGTGTCGAATCGGGACGCTTCAACTTGGAATCCCGTTCCACGAACGGACGCCTCCCGGTTATGAGGAGTGTCGATTCTATCCGTCCCAGACACGCGGGCGGCGCACTACGCCCTGGAAGCGCCTACCTATCTCCTTGCGTGGTCTTCTTCCCTCGATCATAGGCTCATGCCCAGCCCTACTTATCCTTTGGAATACGAATGTTTTGGCTGCAACCACGAAACCGTCGTTGATCGGTCCGACGCCCGCGGCTTGTATTCGGATCCTGATTCGGTAAATGCCCCCAAGGTCGTCCTCGAACACCGTGGGTGGATGCAAGGAGAGGCCGACGAGATGCTTTTCTGCCCTGACTGTGCAGTTGCCAGTGGGCTTGGCCGGTCTAGCTCCCACTGAACATCGAGGTAGGTCCCCCTGTCGCAGGGCAAAAAACGTCCACTTCTGACGATTTCCAGTGTCCTCAAATCTCTTCTCGGATTTCTTCACAACCTGAACTCCAGGCCGCCGCTTCAGAGAGGCGCGGTCCGCGTCGAAACGATCTTGATCCCGAACGCTGCCGAGAGGGGTGCTCGCGAAGGATTGTCGGACGTGAGAAGATGTCTTCGATCCCCCAGGGGGGCTGAAAACGGCTGCCAGCGCCCACAAACACAGAAAACGCCCGCCTGAGAACAGTACTCAAGCGGGCGTCAGATCGTACGCTCGGGAGGATTCGAACCCCCGGCCTTCGGTACCGGAAACCGATGCTCTGTCCGACTGAGCTACGAGCGCAAAGAAGCATGCAACCGCACAAGCACGTCGGCTTGTGCACCACAATGTTCGGCGGAGCCCCCGGAATGTTCCTGCAAAGAATCCGCGAAGGGGCAAACAGCGAGAAGCTCTGCACTTTCAACTCCGCGCTTTGCCCTTTCTCCCGACGCTTTCGTCTCTGTGGCTTCGCCCTCCCCCGCAGCTGGTGGACCGACCCTTTTCGACCCATGGAGCCGACGAGGTCGCCTGCCACTTGATGGGCCCCTGGAACGGGCCTCGGTCCGCCGGACCACCCTCAGCTTTCTAACGGGCCTGCTGGGACTCGGAGGGGCCTTCATTCTCTTCCAGTTCATCCTGACGCCGATTATTCTCGTCGCCCAGATTGCGATGGCGGAAGGGGGCGTATCGATGGAGGCGTTCCGCAGCCCGGATCGGCTGATGACGACCTACACCCGGGAGTTGGTCCTGAGCAATAGCATCGGACAGGTCCTGGGACTGGCGATCCCGTCCGTGCTGGCGGCTCGGCTTCACTCCTCGAAGTGGGTTGAGTATCTCCGTCTTCGCGGGGTCGACGGGCGTCTCCTGCTGCTGGTACTGGCCGGGGTCGTCGGCCTTCAGCCGGTGACGCAGTGGCTTGCCGAGCTTAACCAGCAGCTTCCGCTTCCCGAAACCGTGCGGCTGATGGAGCAGTCGCAGTTGGAGTTGATCCGGAACGTGCTCGAAAGCAATATGGGGCTGATTTCGAACGTGGCCATGCTGGCGCTCGTGCCCGGGATCTGCGAGGAACTCCTGTTCCGCGGATACGCGCAGCGGCAGTTTGAGCGGGCGATGGGCCCGGTGGGTGGAATCCTTCTGACCGGGGTCTTGTTCGGGGTCTACCACCTTCGCCCGTCGCAGTTGCTGCCGCTGACAGTCCTCGGCCTCTACATGGCCTATCTGGTTTGGCGGACGGGGAGTCTCCTTTCGGCCATGGCGGTCCACGTCGCGCACAACGGCCTGGCCGTGGTGGGGGCTCGGTATGCCGAGTCGCATCCGGACTACGACCTGCAGGCGGTCGAGAATGCGACCATGCCATGGTACGCGGTGCTCGTGGGATTCGTCATTGTCGGCGGTGTTCTCTATGTTGTGCACACGCTTGCTCCCCGCATCCGAGACGGGTAGTCCGGAGGACGGGGCGTTCGTTCTGTCCACGATCTTCTTCGCCATCCATGAGCAAACACGAGGACTGGGTAAGCATTTTTCGGTCGAGCACCGACTATGAGGCCGATCTCGTGCGGGACCGGCTCGATGACAGCGGCATTCCGGCCGTGGTGCTCACGCAGCGCGACCACGCGTTCAACCTGACGGTTGGCGATCTCGCGTCGGTCCACGTAATGGTGCCCCCGGAGCAGGCCGACGACGCGGTGGCCCTGCTGGAGGAGCAGCTCTCCGACGACGAGTTGGAGGAGGCGGCCCTCGGGGCCGACCCGGAGGCACCGCCCGCCAATACGCCGGATGAAGACTCGAAACTCGATTCCGGCCACGAACACATGGATCTTGGGCCACCCGACGAGGACGAGGACTCCTCTGCGTAGGGGCCGGGGACCTGCCTGCGTACTGGTTGGATGGAGAAGCGTCCACGGTCCTGTGAGCAACAATCTTCGCCGGATTGGTACCGCTTTACTCGCCGCCCCTGTCGTGGTGGGAGGCGCGTATCTGGGGGGATGGTGGTTCGCGGGGCTCGTGGGTCTCATCGGCGTCCTGGGCCAGCGTGAGTTGTATCTGATGGCCCACGAAGCCGGAGCCCATCCCTACCGGGTGGGCGGCTACCTGGTCGGGCTCTCTGTGGTGGCCGTCGCTGTACAGCCGTCCCTGTGGCCGGCGGGGGCAATCCTGCTCCTGGTCTTCACGGTGGCCGCCCCGCTGTTGCTTCCGCACGAGCAGTTCCTGGTCAGCTTTGCGGTGACCCTTACCGGCATGGTATACCCTACGGCCCTGCTCGGAAGCCTCGTGGTGCTCCGCGAGGTGCGTAGCCCGGCCGTTGCGGATGGAGAGGCGTTCCACCTTGTGCTCATGGTCCTGCTGATCGTGTGGGCCACAGACGTGGCGGCCTACTACGTGGGCCGGACGTGGGGGCAGCGGCCCCTTGCGCCGACCATCTCGCCGAGCAAAACCTGGGAGGGCACGCTCGGTGGCATTGGGGCGGCCGTGGCCGTCGGGATTCTGCTCAAAGTGGCCCTCGTGGACGTGCTGGCGTGGCCGCACGTGGTTGCGCTCATCGCCATCGGCGGCGGGGTCGGGCAGGTGGGAGACCTGCTGGAAAGCACGCTCAAGCGCTCGGTCGGGGTCGACGATTCG
>PXSY01000106.1 GCA_003023125.1 Bacteroidetes bacterium QH_10_64_19 | reverse complement strand
CGTCCACGGCGAAAGTGAGCGCGGCGACATGGTCGAATACTTCGGCCGCCAGCTCGACGGCTTCCTCTTCACCGAGAACGGCTGGGTGCAGAGCTACGGAACCCGCTGCGTGCGCCCCCCCGTCATCGCCGGCGACGTGAGCCGCCCCGAGCCCATGACCACGCGCTGGCTCTCCTACGCCAACGACCAGACCGATAAGCCGGTGAAAGGCATGCTTACCGGCCCGGTTACGATGCTGCAGTGGTCGTTTGTGCGCGACGATCAGCCCCGTGCCGAGACGTGCCGCCAGATCGCCCTCGCCATCCGCGACGAGGTACTTGACCTGGAAGACGTCGGCGTTCAGGCGATTCAGATCGACGAGCCCGCCTTCCGGGAGGGGCTGCCCCTCCGCGAGAGCCGGTGGGACGACTACCTGGACTGGGCCGTTGAATGCTTCCGGCTGGCCTCCAGTGGGGTGGACGACGAGACGCAGATCCACACTCACATGTGCTACTCGGAATTCAACGACATCATCGAGGCCATCGCCGACATGGACGCCGACGTCATCTCCGTCGAGGCGTCCCGCTCGAAGATGGAGCTCCTGGAGTCGTTCGACGAGTTCGACTACCCGAACGAGATCGGCCCCGGCGTCTACGACATTCACTCGCCCCGCGTGCCGTCGGTCGAGGAGATGGAAGACCTCATCCGAACGGCCCTCGACGTCCTCGACGAGGAGCAGATGTGGGTTAACCCCGACTGTGGACTCAAGACGCGCCGCTGGGTGGAGGTGCGCCCCTCGCTCGAAAACATGGTCCAGGCCGCCGAGAACGTACGCGAGCCCGCGACGGTGGCGTAATGCTTTCGGGACCCGGTGTTCGGCTGTAGACCATCGAGGCGGTCCGGTATGTGTCCGGGCCTCCTCTTTTTCGTGCTCTCTGAGTCTGTTTGGCGGACGCTCTGCGGCCACCCCGGAGAGCACTCGGTCGTGGCCATCTTAGATGGCTTTGCTCCCAGCGCTGCGACTTCGTGGATCTCGCGCCATAGAGCTTC
>PXSY01000109.1:4692-5393 GCA_003023125.1 Bacteroidetes bacterium QH_10_64_19 | reverse complement strand
GGTGCAGATCTATCGTTTCCTGACGATTGTGGGCGGGACCCTGATTCCCGTATTCGGCCTCCTTTACCAAATCCTCCCGACCGCATACACGGATCCCTAGTGGGCCCGCCATACGATGGTGGGGCTCTTCATGGGCCTGCTCGGGCTTTCATACGCCTTGACGCGGGCGCGTCGGCACTACGCGTCCCTGATGTGGGGAGTGCGGTATCGAAGGATCGGGCGCGGGTCGAGGTTACCGGACATCCCGAACACGTGACCATCACGGTCGAAGACACCGGGATCGGGATGCGGGAAAAGCGTCTCGAGAAGCTATTTCGCCCCTTCGAGCAGGCGTCGGTGGGACAAGACCGAACCCACGAGGGGGCGGGCCTGGGCCTCACGGTGGTGTACCACCTCGTCCGGCTCATGGATGGATCGATCGAGGTGGAGAGTGAGAGGGGCGAAGGAACCCGGATCACCGTACAGATTCCCCGCCGCCTCTCCGCGCAAGAAGTCGTGGGCGCCGACAATTGAACCTCGTTTGTAGGTGAATCGTAGGGGCGAGGTGGAGATCCTGA
Organism: Bacteroidetes bacterium QH_10_64_19; assembly: GCA_003023125.1. The sequence goes on along the minus strand of PXSY01000109.1, from coordinate 4,836 downwards.
GAAGACGGGCGGATGTCCCCTGCTTTTGCACCGTTTCACGCACACATTCTTCTCTTCGATGCGGACCGTTTTTCTGCTGACGCTCAGCACCGTCTTCCTCGCTGCCTGCACGACCGTCAACGTTCATCCGGACGAGGGCACCGA
>PXSY01000109.1:0-4680 GCA_003023125.1 Bacteroidetes bacterium QH_10_64_19 | reverse complement strand
AAGCCCTGGGACAAGACGCTCGACGACGCGCAGAAGATCGACGGCTTTCTTCCTCTCCACAAGAAGGACGACGGCACGGTCTACGCCGAACTCCCGGCGGAGCGCATGGAGCAGCCATTTGGGCTGACCCTGCACATCAGCCAGGGCGCGGGCGTCTTCAACCTGCACGACGGGCTGCCCCTCAGCGACACGCGCCTGATGCAGTTCCGGCGCGTCAACCAGACGGTGCACCTCGTCCACCGCAACGTGCGCTTCCGGGCCGACGAGGGGCCGATGCGCACCTCCCTGGACGACAACACGGCCCATTCGACGGTCGAGACGTTCGACATTGTGAGCCGCAACGACTCGACCGGCCACCTGCTCATCAAGTTCTCCGACTTTCTGGTCTCGGACTATCCCGAAATTGGGAACCAGTTGAAGTTTTATTTCGGGGGGACGCCCGCCGCCTTCCAGAAGGGCAAGAGCTACGTGGAGCAGGCGATGGGCTTCCCCGAAAACATGGAGATCGACGTGTCGCTCACCTACCAGGGCTCGTCCGCCCCGGTGATCGGAGGCGAGGCCATCCCCGATTACCGGGCCGTGCCGGGGGGGGTGCGGTACTCCCTCTTCGAGCTGCCGGACTCAAAAATGCAGCCGCGCCCCGCCGACGACCGGGTGGGCTATTTCACCGACGCGGTGAAGGACTTCTCCCGCGACCGAAGCGCCGACCCCTACGTGCGCTACGTGCAGCGCTGGCGCCTGGCCCCCAGCGATACCGCCGCCTACCGGCGCGGGGAGCTCGTGGAGCCGGCAGACCCGATCGTGTACTACGTCGACCGCACGGTGCCCGCTGAATACCGCGAGTACGTAGAGCAAGGCATCGAGGCCTGGAACGAGGCGTACCGCGCCGCCGGGTACAAAAACGCCGTCGTCGCCAGGACGGCCCCGGACGATTCCACCTGGAGCGCCGAAGACATTCGCCACTCCACAGTCCGGTGGACAGCGGCCCACCAGATGGGCTACGCCATCGGCCCCTCGCAGACGGACCCGCGGACCGGCGAGATCTTGAATGCGGACATCCTCCTCTCCTCCTCGTTCGTGAGCGGATGGCAGCAGACCTACAGCCAGCTCACGCCCGAGACGTCCCCGAACGGAGAAGCGGCGGCTCACCTTCCCGTTCCCCCCCGTACCCCGAAGGCCCTCCGCAAGATGCTGGGGCCGGACCTCGCCCGGCAGGCCTGCTGGGCGGAGCGGGGCAAAGCCCAGCAGCTCGGGCTGCAGCGCACGATGCTCCTGGCCCGCGGTGTCATCGAGCCGGGCGCGCCGATGCCGGACGATTATCTCGGCGCCGCGATCAAGGACCTCGTGATGCACGAGGTGGGCCACACGCTCGGGCTGCGCCACAACTTTAAGGCCTCCTCCGGCATCCCCTCCGATCGGCTCCACGACGAGAACTTCACGGGCGAGCACGGCGTGAGCCTCTCGGTCATGGACTACGCGCCGGTCAACGTGGCCCTCGACGAGGAGGAGCAGGGCCACTACTGGAACAGGAACGTGGGCACCTATGACGAATGGGCGATCCAGTACGGATACATGCCGATTGCCGACCAGTCGGCAGACGGGTCGCTCACGCGGGACGCGCCGCTTGCCGACACGATGACGGACGCGGAAGCGGGCCTCAACAAGATTGCCGCCGAGTCGAGCGACCCCAGGCACCGCTACGGCACCGACGAGGACAACTGGCTGGGCGGCTACGCGGTCGACCCGCTCACGAACGCGTGGGAACTGGGAAGCGACCCGACGGCCTTTGCCGAGACCCGCACGGACCTCGTTCGGAAGGTGATGCCCAAGCTCGACGATCGGCTCGTGGACGAGGGCGAGCGGTACTACCCCCTCCGCCGCGCCACCACCTCTCTTCTCATGGAGCGCTACCGGTCGCTTCTCCCTGTCACCAAAACGATCGGCGGCAGCTACGTGGCCCGCGACCACAAAGGCACGCCCGACGCCCGCCCGCCGCTCCGCCCCGTCTCGGCACAGGAGCAGCGCGAGGCCGTGCAGCTTCTCATCGACGGGGCCTTCGCCCCCGATGCCTTCGACTTCGACGCCGAGCGGCTCAACAAATTGGCCCCGAACCGGCACGCTCATTGGGGCGCCTCGCAGAGCCTTCCGGTCGACTACCCCGTCCACGAGTCCGTGGACCTGGTGCAGTCCAACCTGCTCCGGGAGCTGCTCCACCCGGCCCGCCTGCAGCGCATGATCGACACGCAGGTGCGCACGCCCGGCGGCGACAACTACACGCCCGGCGCGCTCCTCGGGGACCTGACCGGGGCCATCTGGAGCGAGCTCGACGCCAGCCCGCAGCCGACGCCGATCAACTCGTTCCGGCGCAACCTTCAGCGCACCTACGTCGATGTTCTCATCGAGCTCATGATGGGCAAGACCAGCTGGATCACGATCACGCTGGCCGGGGCCGATCAGATGGAGGCCCCGGAGGACGTGCGCTCGATGGCCCGGTTTGAACTCGATGCGCTCTCCACCCAGATGGCGGAGGCCCTCGACACGCCCGGTCTCGAACGCGAAACGCGGGCCCACTTGTCCGAGACCCAGGCCCGCATCGACCGTGCCCTCAACGCGTCGCTGGACGTGAGTCCATAGTGCGTTGAGGGTTGGGCGCTTTGCGTTGAGGGTTTTGCGTTACCCAAGGACAGATCCCCTGACCACTGCCCAACGCTCGACCCCCAACGCTCAACCCTCAACGCTCAACCCCTAACGCTCAACCCCTAACGCTCAACCCCTAACGCTCAACGCCCAACGCCTCACGCATCATGCCCTTCGACGACCACCTTCGCCCCGAGACGTCCGGCCTCTACACGGACCTCTACCAGCTCACCATGCTCCAGGCCTACTGGCGGGAGGAGATGCACGAGACGGCGGTGTTCGATCTCTTTGCCCGCCGCCTCGAAGACCGGAATTATTTTCTGGCGTGCGGGCTGGAACAGGTGCTCGAGTTTCTGGAAACGCTCTCCTTTTCGGACGAGGCCCTCGAATATCTCGCCGAGCAGGAGCAGTTTGAGCCGTCCTTTCTGGACTGGCTGGCCGAGTTCGAGTTTACCGGGGATGTCTACGCCGTGCCGGAGGGGACGCCGGTCTTTCCGGAGGCGCCCATCGTGGAGGTCGTCGCGCCCATCGGCGAGGCCCAGCTGGTAGAGACCTTTCTCCTGAACCAGATCACGTTCCAGACGATGGTGGCCTCGAAGGCGAGCCGCGTCGTGGAGGCCGCGCAGCGTGGGGACGCCGACCGTCTCGTCGCCGACTTTGGCATGCGCCGCCTGCACGGGACCGATGCGGCCATGAAGGGCGCCCGGGCCGCGTACATCGCGGGCGTGGATTCTACCTCCAACGTGGCCGCCGGGCAGGCATACGACCTGCCCATCACCGGCACCATGGCCCACAGCTACGTCGAGGCCCACGATTCGGAACTGGAGGCCCTTCGCGCCTTCGCGGACCTGTATCCGGAAACTGTACTGCTCGTCGATACCTACGACACGCTCGACGGGGTGCGCAAGGTAATCGACCTCATGGCCGAGACGGGCGAGGACATACAGGTCCGCGGCATTCGGCTCGACTCGGGCGACCTGGCCGAGCTGGCCCACCAGTCCCGCCGTCTCCTCAACAACGCCGGCCTGACCGACGTCATGATCCTCGCCAGCGGCGGGCTCGACGAGCACCGGATTGCCGACCTCCTCGATCGCGACGCCCCGATCGACGGCTTTGGGGTGGGCACCAAGATGGGCACCTCCGCCGACCAGCCGGCGTTCGACAGCGCCTACAAGCTGTGCGGCTACGCGGGCACGCCCCGGATGAAGCTGGCCGCGGAGAAGTCGAACCTGCCCGGCCGCAAGCAACTGTTCCGGCAGTACGAGGACGGGGGGGCCGTGCGGGACGTCATTGCGACCGACGACGAGCAGGTGAGCGGCGCCCCGTTGCTGGAGCGCGTGATGGCCGACGGCGAACGGACGGAGGCGGGGGCGTCTCGTCCAGTGGTGGCCATTCGCGAGCACGCCTCGGCCCGCCGCGCCGAGCTCCCGGCCCGACTCCGCACGCTCAGGTCCGACGTGTGCCCCTACGAGGTCGCCCTCAGCGACGCAATGGAGGCGCGGCTCCGGTCGACCCGTGAGACCCTGGAAGAAACGATGGCCGCGGAGGCACGCTGACCCCCACCCCGCTCCTCCGGCCCTGGTTCTGAGGACGCACATTCACGCGCCCTGCTCCCAAGCCCCTTCCGTCCCATGGAAGCCCTCAATGCGGAGTTGGAGGCCCCCGAACCTGAGGAACGCTCTGAACCCTGTGCTGAACCCGATTCAGTATTGACTCAGAAGCCTGTCCCGACTACTGTCGGGGCCCATCCGACTGTACGAAAAGTCCCAATCAGTCAATCGGATCGGCTCCAAAGCAAAGCCTGCCCTCGATACCCATCGGGGTTTGGAGCGACAGTGGACGTCCTTCCTGTGTTGATGCGATTGCCGTGACCTCCAACCTTCCCACCTCCAACCTTCGACCATGACCATCCGCTGGGGCATTCTCGGCACCGGCACCATCGCACGCCTCGTCGCAGAAGACCTGGCCCGTCTCCCCGAGGCCGCACTGACCGCCGTGGGCTCTCGGGCCCAGGACCGCGCCGACGACTTTGGCGACACCTTC
>PXSY01000108.1 GCA_003023125.1 Bacteroidetes bacterium QH_10_64_19 | reverse complement strand
ACTCCCCCGGTAGTTCCACTACAGGGGTCGTTTGGGCACCGTTCTGCACTTCGCCCACTGTGTCTCGGCTACGTATCCATCCGCCAAACAGGTTCTGGATCTCAGGGGCGCGGCACAGCTTCTTTTCCTCAACCAAGAACCCGTCGGCATGATTCGCTGCGGAAGGTCCCACTTCCCCAATGGCACCCGCCTCTGCCCGAGTCCTCCACCACTCAAGCAGAGCGACGCGCTGCCGGTCTCCCAGCGTCCGGGCCTGTTGGGTCGCGCGCTCGGCCCATCGGCGCGCACGGTCGGAGGCTCCCGCTCGGAGCGCCGCCTTCGCCCGCCACGCCGCCCGCTGCACCCGCCACGCCCGATGCCACGCCCGCGGACGCTCCGGGCGGACAGGCGTCCCGTCGCCCTTCCATTCACGCATCGCCCGTCTATACTGATTCGCGTCCATCCACCGAAGCGCCCGCCACGCCCGCACGCTGGGACTCGGCGCTGTCTCTGCGAGGCGCCGCGCCTGGACGGACGCCGAATCGCCACTGACCAGCACGCGAAGGACCGACGGGCGGTCGGCCGTGGCGTCGCGGAGCATCAGCCGGGCCCGGAGATCGTGGGCGGACCTCGGGGTGTGGGCGCGGGCCGCCGCGTACAGCGCGCGGGCCGCCCCGGCATGTCCCCCGACCGCGTGCGCATCCGCCAGCGCAACCTGAATCCCAACGGTCTGGGTCTCGGCGGACAGCGTGTCCAACTGGCGACGCACCTGCTCGGCCTGTCCCCGGGCGAGCCGAACGCGAGCCAGGGCCTCGTGCGCCGCCGCATAGCGAGGTGCTTGGGCAAGAGCCCGCTCCAGATGCGCAACTACCCGGGTGGTGTCGCGCCGGCGGCCCGCCCGCTGCGCGTCCTGAAGGGCACGCCGCGCCGGGGGGACGTAGTGCGGGCACTCCGTTTCGAAGAGAGACGGCCGCGTGAATCGCCGCGCAACGACATCGTACGCGTCCCGACTCACGCTCGATGCCCGGTCGAGGTGAGCAGCCCACTCTTCCGCGAGTGACCGCAGGGATCGGTCGTAGACCGCTTTAAAATTTCCCCACGCGTACACCTGCTTCAGTTGCTCCGGGCCGTACCGGTCGAGGAGGTACTCCACGAAAGACCCCATGGTGGCGTACGAGACCGCCCCGCGCCCCGTCCAGAACCCCCAGGGTGACAGGCGGCTTGCTACGGCACGGGCCTCCGCCCGGAGCGACGTGGTCGTGTCGGCGGCCGCGGCGGTGCGGACGAGATCGTCGGGCGACGGGGATGGAGACGGCGGCTCAAGCGCCACGGCCCACCCTTCGACGAGGCCCGGCGCCCACGACGCCCGAAGCCCCGGCAGCCCGTAGGGCCGACTCGCCACATGGGCCAGTTCGTGCCCGAGGCTCTGCGACACACGATCCCGGAGAAGATGGATCTGTGGCGCAGACAACCAGACCGGGGTCACACTCGTCGTCCGCGCCCCCGTCAGGCGCCCCTTCACGTCGGGATTGGGGTAGATGTAGCTCTGAATCCGCTCTTCCTCCGCGTCCGTGTCGCCCAGGCGCCGCTGCACCCAATCGTACCGCGCCTCGTGGGCCCGGGCCAAATCCGCAGCCGCGGCGGCGTCGAGCTGCCCGGCATCGTAGTAGAGGTCAAACCGTTCTGTCTGAGTGTGGCCGTCGAGCTGCTGCCGGAGATACCATCCCGGCGTGTTGATGCCGAGCGGCGCCGAGAAGACGTAGACGGCCCCAATGGCCAACGCGCAGACCGGACTCGGCCACCGCGGTCCCCGCCCCCGCAGCCTCCGCCCCACGAGTACGGCCAGCAGTGCCCAGAGGAGCGTCAATCCGCGAAAGGCAAACAGGCCGGGCCGGACGGCAAGCTGATCGTCGTAGATGGGCCCCAGCACGCCCCCGAACACGTGGTTGTACGTGTAAAACTGGGGATGCAGTCCAAGGTCGTAGAGGGGGCCGCCCACCGCAAGAAGAAGACCGATCCCGACCACCGTGAGCGCCGGCCGCGATACCCCGAGTCCCTGCACAGCGTAGGCCACCGACACGGCAAACACGACGGTCACCCCCGGAAAGAGGGCGTAGAAAAGAAGGCCCTGGCCAAATGTACAGTTGGGAGCCCAAAGTTGGGCGACAGTAAGGATGGTCAGCGGAACGAGCAGCGCCCCCTCCTGTCGGAGCAACACCCGCTGAACGGATCGCGATTCGGACCCGAAGCCCCGTACTGCCGCAACCCCACTAACGAAAAATGCCGCCAAGGCCACAACGGCTGCCGCCTCCGCCTGCAACACGTTCAGGAGCGGCGTGGGGGCCATCAACAGCCCGAGCCCAAGATACGCGGCGAAGACGCGTCGCATCGAAGCAGTAGGGATCGTCGCGACGGGAGCAAGCGCTAGAGAATTGTCAACGACACCCCGACTGAGATCACCTCTTTCAGCTGAATGGCATCGGTCGTATCCTTGTCAAACAGAGCCACAAACTCCAGGTCCGTCGTGATCCAGTTATTCACCTCCATGTTGACAACATTCTCCCAGATCACGTCCGGCGGATTTTCGAGCTGGTTCACCGCAAGAAAGGCATCCAGCTGGGACTGGTACCGGATGTTCTCGGAGAGACGCTGATCCAGGGCCGCGAAAAACTGCCCTCCGACCTCGGCCCGGGTCAGGTTGTCCCCATCGACGCCGTAGAACGCCCGGAAGTCTTCTTCCGTGACGATCGTCTGTTTTGACGCCACGCCGAGCCGGAGAGATAGCGATTCATACGGGTCGTACGTGAGGCCAAGAGACTGGGTGAGGATTGCGGGGGCAAAGAACGCGGAGGTTTCAACGGGAGGGTCTTCTGAGTAGTCGAACCCGGACGCGAACTGGGTGCGGAGATCCGCGGCAATGGTTGGGCTAAATCGCCGGAAGAAATCGTCCCCGTTGTACTGCAGGTTCGCCTGGAGACGAATCCGATCCTCAGACTTTCGAATCTCCCGTCCTTCCTGATTGATATACCCGATCGCAAGCCTCATGTCGTAGGCCTGAGTCCAGCGATCTCTAACGTGCTCCGTGGCCCCGTCCAGCGACGCGGCAAATGCCAGCGTGCTCAGGCCGCCCTCCTGCCAGTCTTTGTACGCGGCCTGCGACACGGAAAGCCGACTCGTCAGCCGAGACTCCCACTCTGCGTCGGCGGTGTCCGAGGTCAGGGACTCGTTCGGATCGGGCGGCGAAGGGGTATCGGGTTGCGCGAAGGCTGCTCCCCCGAGAACGGCAAACCAGGTGACGGCGAGAACGCAGATGAAGGGTCGAGAACCCATGCGCGGTTGTGGTAGATGGGAAAGGATGTGAACGATGAACCACCAAGGGCGAATATGCTCATGCCACGACAAACCAAAAGCCCTTGCCCGGGATGAGCAAGGGCTTCGACCGTGAGCGACCCTGACGACGAAAGAACGCGTGCGTACAGAAAAGAGCCATGCGTGGACCGGCACAGCCACGCGGAAAACCGCTCTTTTTCGGTCGTCAGCGCGCGGTTACAGTTCGTTGTTCTTGATCTCTTGAATTTCCTGCCGGATTTCGTGGGACAGCTTTTTCAGCTTCATCAGACTCTTCCGGGCGCGCGTGCCCGCCGCTTTGTTGCCCTTCTCGTAGAACTTCATCAGGTCCTCTTCGGCCCCTTCGAGGGTGTCCGTTAGCTCACTGTAGCGTTCGTCAAACGTGCTCATGCGAATACCTCTTTAATGCGAGTGGACAGCGATACATGGAGAACATAATATGCCCCCGAACCGCTGTCAAGCCCGATCAAACGGGGATCGCACTCCGCCTTCGCTCGGCGTCTGATTTGTCAGAAGGTTCAAGGGCGGGAGCGATGGACTTCCACAAACCTGTCACGACCGGACGCGCGTTCCTTCCACGTCGTGCCCTCTGAGAAGCCCTTGAAGGCTCGTAACGACCACCGGCACCTCCGCCTCGACCAGGGAACGGACGGCAGACGGCTCCGGGAGGTGCTCGTCCGTGGCAGCCTCAATGGGGGCCTCGGCCCGAACCTCGCCATCTGCACTCGGCAATCCCGGCCGGTCTTTGGTCGTGAACATGCAGGCCACCGGATCGAACGAAGCGTCGAGCGCCTGCGCGAGCGCCACGACGGCCTCTACCGGCCACACCTCCTGAACCGTTCCCGTGTCTGGGGCCTCTACAAGCGCAGACACCACCGGCACCACGCGCTGCTTGAGGAGGGCCGAGATCCATCCAGCGTTAGACGCGTGGATCGTCTCGTCGGACGATTGCTGGAACAGGCCCCGGTCCACGCCCTGAATGCCCACCGTCGACACGACCTCGTCGGTCAGCATGGCCACAATCTCCTGGTTCACCTCGCGGACGGCCCGCTCCACGAGCCGACGCTGGTCGTCGGTCTCCGCGTCGAGCACCCCGTTGGTGCGGTCCGGAAAATAGCCCTGCGCCTCAAGAGTGCGCTCCACCTTTTCACCGCTTCCGTGGACCAGCAAACAGGCCGGGGCCTCCGGCCCGGCGTCCGACAGGTGCTGGGCCAGCGACTTCAGAAACAGGTCGTCACCGAGGTGATGACGATCGAGGTACACGAGGTAGAGGGACTGCATGCCAGACGCGTTCAAGGCGAGGGGACGACGAGTGGACCAGAGAACGGAGCCTCAGTCTCTGCAGTGTCAATGAGCGAGCCGTCCGTGCGATTCATTCGGACGGCTGCCCCACAGAGGATTCAGA
>PXSY01000173.1 GCA_003023125.1 Bacteroidetes bacterium QH_10_64_19 | reverse complement strand
TTGAGCTACTGGGCAATCTGCAGATGAGCGCAATTGCGTGTGGGAGTATGGGAGGAATGGGCTCCCATCGACTCGGTCAAACGAAATGCGTCCTCTAGCCGCCCGGTTCCGAGGCGCCAGACCGCGCCGACGGTTTGACGGATGCTTCACCGGGGGACGCCTCGTCCGTCCCTTGCTGGTGCCCCTGTGGCCCGTCGTCCATCCAGCGTGCGGCGGCGGCCTCGGTGTCGCTGCGGCCATCGGCCTCGTCGAGCCCCACGTCGCGCCACGTCGCAACCTGTTGGACAATTTGTGCCCGGACGTATCGCTGCAGGGATCGGGCCTGCTCGGGCGCATACCCGCTCGGGTCGACCGGGTCGAGCACGCGCACCCGAATGACGGTGGAGCCGGGATCAAACCAGATCGAATGCTTGGGCAGGGCCTCGTGCGTCCCGTCGACGGCAATGGGCAACACCGGCACATCCTCCTCGATGGCGAGCCGGAAGGCCCCATCGGAAAAGCGATGCACCCGTCCGTCCCGCGAGCGCGTGCCCTCCGGAAAGAACATGACGCTACACTTCATCGCAAGGTACTCTCGGGCCGTCGCGAGCACTGCCGCGCGGCTCTTTTTGCTGCGCCGGTCCACCGAAATGTCCCCGCTCAAGCGCAACAACCAGCCCGCAATGGGGAGGTCGAACAGTTCCTTCTTGGCCACCCACTTCATCTCCCACGGCACACAGGAAATGATGGGCGGATCGGCCTGCGAGAAGTGGTTCCCCACCACCACGTATGGGGCCCGGGGATCGTCGGGAAACGGGCCCTCCAGTTCAATCTCCCACAATGGATTGACGTAGGTGAGCAGCCGGCCCAGGATGCGGAGGGTGTAGCCGGCGTAGTAGTGGGCCGGATCCCGGTCCACGAGCCGTGCCACGGCCATCACCGGCACCCACAGCACGATAAGTGTGCCGATGGCGAGCCACACCCAGAGGGACACGAGCACGGAACGCATGGAGGCAAGGTCATCCGGTAGAGAGGAGAGGAGTGGAGCCTATGCCCGATCCGGGGCGTTTGATTCGAAAAACCGGGCCTGGGAG
>PXSY01000172.1 GCA_003023125.1 Bacteroidetes bacterium QH_10_64_19 | reverse complement strand
TGCCCAGGAACGGGCCGAGCGGATCGTACTCCCAGCCCTGGATGTCGCGGGCGCTCCAGTCGTTCACCAGCACCATGCCAAAGATGTGGTCGGAGGCCTCCTCGATGGGAATGGGGGCTCCCAGGTCGTTGCCGCCGCCTACGAAGAACCCGGTTTCGAGTTCGAAATCGAGGAGCTGCGAGGGGCCGTAGACGGGGGACTCGTCGGGGTCGGGGCGAGTCTGACCGCAGGGGCGTCGCACGTCCTGCCCGCTCAGGATGACGGAGCTGGCCCGCCCGTGGTATCCAACCGGCAGATGCACCCAGTTGTCCTTCAGAGCATTCTCCGCGCCCCGAAACATGGTTCCGACGTTCGTCGCGTGCTGCTTCGACGAGTAGAAGTCGGTATAATCGCCGATGTCGACGGGCAACTGGAGGGAAACGTCGGCCCGAGGGTAGAGCACCTGCTGCCGGAGCGACTCCTCGTCGCGCAGCGCAGCGGTATCGGCGCGCAGCAGCGTCTGAAGCGTTTCGCGAACGGATGCCCAGGCCGCCGGGCCGAGGCCCATGAATGCATTCAAGGTGGGCTGGGAAAAGGGACGCGCGTTCCGGAGTTCAGATGCGTTGAACACCCCTTCATCGTTGAGCACGGCCAGATCTAAGACCTGATCGCCGATTGCTACGCCGACGCGCGGGACGGTGGTGTTTGGCGGCGTAAAGACCCCGTACGGAAGGTTCTGGATGGGAAAGGGGTGGTCGGCGTCTACGTCGAGAAACGAGGAGAGCGAGGGGTCGGGGGATGAGTTGGGGGTCGCGGAGGTGATCGATGGGCTCCTCGAAGCTGCAACTCCCAAACGAACGGACGAGCGTCTCGCGGGCATGCTGAAGCCCATCAAGCGAGATGGTCAGGTCGCGCCAGGCCAACGACTCCTTGCGGAACCGAAAGTTATCGGCGCTCTCTTCGAAGAGAATGGTCTGGACGTCGGCCTCGTTAAGGTTGTGCTCGGCGGCGAGGACCCCGGCGGCAAAGATGTTGAGGAAGCCGTGCATTTCCGTGTCGAGCCCGTCGTCGTAGTGGCGCACCGGATGATGCAGTCCAGCGGTGGCCTTGAAGGGAATCCCGGCGTCCCGGCAGGCCACGATGAGGGCCGCGACGTCGTCGACGGCCGGAACGTCGGACGGCGTGCCCCCGCCACAGCGCACTTTCAGGCCGATGCGGGTGCGGGCGGGGACGGCCTGCTGGCTGTTGTGCTCGGCCACGGCGGCACAGACCGCAGGCAGACCCTCGACCGCGTCGCTTCGCATGGGAAGTTCGAGGAAGAGATCGAGCTTTGCCGTGCCGACGGCTACGACCTTTCGGGTAAGGGACTCCAGAAACGATTCCAGTGCCGCCTGCGAGCCGCCCACGAGGGCCTCGGGCAGGGGCACCTCCATCACGTCGGCTTGGGCGCGCCCCGTGTGATCCTCGTCGAACGTGTCGATCACCTCCAGGTCCCGCTCGAACGCCTCCAGGAACCGGTCCGGCGTGGCGCCGCCGGTTCCCAGCACCGAGAATTCGTAGGGCGTTCCTTCCTTGAACAGGTGTCGGTGTGCCGTCAGGTCGGGGAGGCGGCGTACCGGGAGCACGAAGCGCGACAACAGCCAGTCTTCCTGCTCCTGCCGGTATTCCGCGTAGTTCTGGATCGCACGGGAAAGCGACAGGTCTGCCGGGGGAAACAGGCCTGCGTAGTCGATCATTTCGTGCAGGAACGCCCGCAGGCTTGGGGTGACGAGGGAGTCGGAAGGATCGGTCGATTCCATGGAGGCGAAAGGGGAGGGGGAGGAGGAATGGGCACGGTCGAGAAGGGCAGAGGACAGAGCGACAACCGAGACCGGAAGGCCTCAGCGGACCGCGGAGCCTCAGAGTGCGTACGCAAACTGTACCCTAAAAAAGCAAAGCAGTCGAGCAGTTACAACGCGCGAACGGTCAGATCGATGGATCGGAAGTTCACGAACGAAAAACTGAAACGCATTGAATGATCTCTTCATTCCCCCTATCATGACTACGCCTACAAACTCACGTTATACAGATTGGCTTCTTCCCAGCTTGTGGTCGTAGGCACTGTTTTGCCACTGGCGCTTCGACGCTGCACCCTCACGGATCCCACTGACCCACAACTCCTCACCATGACGTCTCGACAGTCAGCGCTTTTCGCACTCGTTTTGAGCACACTCGGACTTTTGGCGCTTTCGGGCTGCTCGGCTGGAAACCCGAACATGAGCGCGGCGGAAAGCGCGATGGAGCAGGAAAACTACCAGCGGGCCCTGGCCAACGTCGACACGGCCCTTGCGCAAGACTCGGCCAACGTGGACGCGTACATGATGAAGGCCCGAATTTTGCGCCAGATGGCCGACAGCACGGTTCCCGCGGACCGGTACAAGAGCCTGTACGCACAGGCCCGGGAGGCCGAAGAACAGGCAATCCAGTTTGATCCCGGAAAACGGAGCGACGTAGAAAGTCAGCGTGAGCTCGCGTTCGTCCAGGAGTACCAGAAGGGAGCCGACCTGTTCAACCAGGCGCGGAAGTCTCAGGATCAGGACCGCTTCATGCAGGCCGCTGCCGCTTTCGGCGCTGCGGGGGTGATCCGGCCAGACTCAACAGGACCGATTAAGAACGAGGCGTTTGCGCGTCTTCAGGCGGCCCAACTTGAGGGAGGCGATGCAGCCATGGAGCAGATGAAGGACATCGTCCCGATTCTGGAGCGGTACATTGAGAAAGAGGAAGAGCCCACGAAGAACACGTACGCCATTCTCTCGCAGTTATACCTTCAGGACGAGCAGCCGGGAAAGACCGTCGAGATCGCCGAGCAGGCGATCGACGACCTGTCGGAGCGGCCCACTCACTTCCGGTTCACGGGCACGCGAGACGTAGAGTACGCCGGAACTGTTGAAGCAGAGGGGTCTCCGCGAAACGTGGAGGGCACCGTGCCGGATCGGGTGAACATTTCAGCGGACGACGGCATGGTGTCCGGCTCCTTCTACAAGAAGGAGGGAGGCAAGCGGCAGATGAAAGGACAGGTTCGGGTTAGCCTTTATACGCAAGGCACGGAGGTCGCCTCGCGACGGGTTGTCTCCCCGTCGGACACCGTCTCAGTTTCAGAAGACCTGTCTGGAGTGACCCCTCTGGCGGAGCTCCGGAACTCTCGGCTGAATGCGCTCAACCAGTTGGGGGACACCACCCGTGCCATGCAGGCCTACCGGCAGCAGATTCGACAGAATCCGGAAAATGCCACCTACCGGTACAACTACGGCTCGCTCCTGCTTAACGCCAACCGATACGATGAAGCGGCCGAGCAGCTCGCAAGGGCCGTCGAGTACGATCCCAACGATCCGAAGAAGCAATACAATCTTGGCGCTGCGTACCTGAACCAGGGCGTGGCCCTGCAGGACAGTCTCGTGTCCGTCCGCGACTCGCTCATGGCGAGAGAGCAAAGCCCGACCGAGGAGGAGCGCAGGATGATCAGGGGGCTCGACGAGCAGCGGCTGGAACTCTTCGAACAGGCCATCCCGCCGCTTGAGCGTGCCCGACAGCTCAGCGGTTCGGACGGTCAGTATCGCCAGAATGCGTGTTCGGCACTGCTTCAGGCCTACGTCCAGACTGAGCAGACGGAGAAGGCTCAGGAAGTGGAAGAGTGCGCTGGGCGAGAGCTCAACACAGGGGGGGAGGAAGGCAGCGGAAATTAGCGATCCTTCCGCTCATGCCGCTCGGATTGATGCCGCGCTCTCCGCGTTGTCGCCCCGGGTCTCCGATGGGAGGCTCGGGGCGTGGTATTGCGGGATGGTCGCAGCGCGGCTCATCACGATGGGGCGTACTGTGTAGAAGCGCTTCCAAGCAGGACGCTTTTACGGACGTATCGACTCGACGGCCGTATTTCTCTCGCAGCATCCACGCACCCATGGCAGATTCGGACTCAGCATCAGACGATCAGCAGAACGGCGCCCTCGATGGATTCGGGACGCGGGCCGTGCACGCCGGACAGCAGCCCGACCCGGCGACCGGCGCCGTGATGACGCCCATCTACCAGACCTCGACCTACGCGCAGGCGGCGCCCGGAGAGCACAAGGGACACGAGTACTCACGCGTTTCCAATCCTACCCGCACCGCCCTCGAGGGCAATCTCGCCGACCTGGAAGGGGCCAAGCATGGCATCGCCTTCAGTTCCGGGGTGGCCGGCATCGACGCCATCGTGAAGAGCCTGCGCCCGGGTGATCACGTGGTGGCGACAGATGACCTTTACGGCGGCACCTATCGGCTCCTCCGGGAGGTCTTCGAGCCGCTCGGCATTGAGACTTCGTTCGTGGACATGAGCGACCCGGACGCGGTCACGGCGGCCTTTACCGACGCCACAACGCTTCTCTGGGTGGAAACGCCGACCAATCCTCTCATGCGCCTCGTCGACATTGAGGCCCTGAGCGAGCGGGCCCACGCCCACGACATCACCGTCGCGGTGGACAATACCTTTGCCACGCCTTATCTCCAGCAGCCACTCGCCCACGGCGCAGATCTGGTGCTGCATTCCGCGACCAAGTACCTGGGCGGACACTCCGACCTCATCCTCGGGGCTGTGTGCACCAATTCCGACGAGTGGGCGGAGAAGTTGCGGTTTCAGGTGAAGAGCACCGGCGCGTCTCCCGGTCCCATGGACTGTTTCCTGACCCTGCGCGGCACCAAGACGCTCCACCTGCGGATGGAGCAGCACTGCGACAGCGCGCGGCGGCTCGCCCAGATGCTCGACGCGCATCCCAAAGTCGGTCACGTTCGGTATCCGGGTCTGCCGTCGCACCCGGGCCACGCCCTCGCCCAGAAGCAGATGTCGGACTACGGCGGCATGCTGTCCTTCGAGCTGGCCGACGACGACATGGACAAGGCGCTCGCCATCCTGGACGCCGTCGATGTCTTTACGCTCGCCGAGAGCCTGGGCGGCGTGGAGAGCCTCATCGAGCACCCGGCCTCCATGACCCACGCCTCCATCCCCGCCGCGGAGCGGAAGAAGATCGGCCTGACCGATTCCCTGATTCGGCTCAGTGTGGGCGTTGAGACGTTCGCGGACCTCCGCGACGACCTCGAGCACGCACTCTCCCAGGTCTGACAGGCCCGACCCCACAGGCTGGAGCGGGGCGTCGGCTACCAGCCCATGGTGCCCGGCGCGCCCTTGAAGGGACCGACGATGTCGTCGGTGATCCAGCCGCCGTAAAAGTCGCTTCCCTGGGCGCGCGCCTCCTCATCCCCTACGTAGCAGGCGTCCATCTTGCTGGGGTAGAAGGCAACGTGGTCGGCGAGTTCGGCGTAGCGGTCGACGGGGTTGGGGTAGCTCCAGCCGGCGCTCTGGGCCGATCGATCGCCGACGGTGACGGTGTGGTACACGGCGCGGCCCTTAAACTCACACATCGTCGTCCGGCGCTCCTGCTCCAGATGCGCGGTCGCGATGTCCTCGGGCGGCAGGTAGTAGACCGGCGGCAATCGTCGTGTCGCTGAAGACGACCCGAATTTGCTTCTCGACGGGTTCGAGGGCCGGGGGGCGCGGATAGTCCCAGACCGATTCCTGGCCGGGGCCTGGTTCTTTGGGGGTGGGCATGCTACTGGGGAAAGTGTGGAGGTTTGGAGGTGTGGAGGTTTGGAAGCGCGGAGGCAGGGACGGAGGTGCTACACGATGCTGCGAGTCGACTGGTATGGGCGAGTCAGTCCGGGGAGAAGGCGGCGTTCCGGAGTCGGCGGGCCATTGTGTTGCGGTGTACCGTGCCTTTCGGACGCTGGGTCCACTCCTGCGGGGGAACGACCGTGATCCCGGCGAGCCGATGGCCCAGGGCGCCGAGCAGGTCGCGGACGTCGTCCTCAGATGGCACCTCGGTTTCGGCACGGTCGGCACAGAGGGCGACGGCGATGTCGGCTCCGTTCGGGGTAAACAGGAGCGCGTCGTGCAGGAACGGATAGGTGCTCGTGAGTCGCGCTTCCCAAGTGCCCGCCCGCACGAGGCGGCCATTGGACAGCTTGAACGATGTGTCCTTGCGTCCCTCGAAGAACAAGTCGTCGCCGTCGCGGCGGACGAGGTCGCCGGTGTGGACGGTCCGGTCCGGCGAGGCACGTTCAAGGCCCTCGTCGCGGTGCCAGACGCCGACGCAGGCGTTGGGGCCCTCGAAGAGAAGTTCGCCGTCCTCGGCCACCTCGACCCGACAGCCCAGCGGCTGCCCGAGATAGTTCGCGGCCCATTTCCCCGGCGGCCCGAGCGTGATGCCGGGCGCGGCTTCGGTCTGCCCGTATCCGGCTCGGAGGCACGTCTCCGACAGGCGGTCGGCGAGTGGACCGGGCACCGGCGCGCCGCCCACGATGCCGCCGTGCAGCTGGTCGAGAAGGGCCGCCCCATCCTCGTGCTCCAGCAGTCGCTGAATCGTAAGCGGCACGGCGGACAGGTGGGTCGCACTCCACCTCTCGGCCAGCGAGAGAAGCGACGACGGGTCGCGTCCGCCCTCCGGATCGCGGATAATCTCGGCCCCGGCCAGCAGTGCCGGGAAGAACTCCAGCACCAGCCCGAAGGCGTGCGACCAGGGCAGCACCGACAGGACGCGCGCTTCCCGAAGCGCAAAGCGAGGAAGGTGGCTCGCCAGGACCGCCAGCACGTTGCGGTCCGAGAGGGCAATCCACCGCGCCAGTTGCGTGGTGCCCGAGGTGCGCAGCAGAAACCGCACGTCGGGCGTGCGTTCCCGGTCTGCCGGGCGGAGCGTCTCGGGAGCGGACGCCGGGCCTGCGCACGGATCGGCCGTCCAGGTGTGTGGCCCGGCCTTGGAAGCGACGGCAGCGCGGGCGTCGAGCGATGAGCACAACTGATCGGGATCGTCTCCTGGGGGGGCGAGGGCAATGGTGACGCCCTCCCAGAGCGCCGCGACAAGAACCTGCACGAACGCGGTGGAGGGGGGCAGCGCGATGACGAGCCGGTCCCCAGTCCGCAGCGACATCTCCCGAAACGCTCCGGTCCAGAGGCGCGCCCCGGTCCAGAGGGAGCCGCCCGGCGTGATGGTGTCGTCGGCAATCAGGGCTGGCAGTCCTTCCTCGCGGAGGCACTGGTAGAGAAGCGGGCGCCACGGATTGTCGGTGGGCGCGGACCCAGCGGGCGGAGACTGAGACTGGGCGTCCCGGATCGCCTCGACGACCTCCGGGCTGTCGGTGGGGGAGGGACGCGTGGGGCGTTCCGAAGGGGAGGAGGTCTCGGTCCGCATCATGGAGAACGGTCTACCGGGGCACTGAACGGGAACGCCTCACGTGTCTGACACGCGCTCGGCGTACAATTCCTCGAGCTGATCCGCCATGTTTTCAATCATGCAGAGGGCCTGCTCGGAGTCTTTCATGCCCGCCTCCACGAGCGCCTCCTGCTGATCCGTCAGGGCGTCAACCTGATCCTGGAGTTCCCGAACCTGATCTACGACCTGATCGGGGTCGGAGACGGAGAGAATGTCCGACAGTTCGTTCCACTGCGATTGCAACCATTCGGGGTCGTGTTGAGGCGGTCCATCGCTGGGCATGGCTGGGGTGGGTCGGAGACGGAGACAGAAGCCGCGATTTGTGAGAAGGTGAGCGACAGCGTTAACGTTGGTGCGGAATGAGACACCAACTGATCCCGACGATCGTTACTCATTACACACACGGCACGGTTCGGATTGTGCCGTTCGATGTGTCGTCTGTCAACTGCGGAGGGGGGCAGCGCGCGGGAGGACTGAAGAAAGAACCGTCGCCCTGCCGTTACTCCTCGTCGAGGCTGTCGATCACCTCCTGCAACTCTCCCTTGAAATGGCCCGCCAGCGCCTGAGCGTCCTCGTCGGTGGGGGCCTCCGTGTACACCCGCAGGACCGGCTCCGTGTTGGACGGACGCATGTGCACCCAGGAGTCGGCAAAATCAATCTTGAGGCCATCGAGGGTCGACCGGTCGTCCCCGTCGTAGTGCTCCGCCAGCGTGGAGAGCAGGTGGTCGGGCGCTACGCCGGGGAGCGGGAGGTTCTCCTTTGCCATGGCGTAGTGGGGCAGGGCGTCGTGGTGGTCGCCCAGCGAGCGGCCCGAGTCCGCGAGGTGCTGAAGAATGAGGGCCGTGCCTGCGAGGGCGTCCCGACCATGGTGCAGATCAGGCAGGATCACGCCCCCGTTGCCTTCGCCGCCCAGCACGGCGTCGACCGCCTTCATCCGCTCCACGACGTTGATCTCGCCGACGGCCGAGCGGTACACCGGCTGGTCGTGCCGGGCGGCCACATCCTCGATGGCCCGGGACGAGGAGAGGTTGGTGACGAAGGGGCCCTCGCGGTGTTGCCAGATGAAGTCGGCCGCCAGGACCTGCGTCAGTTCTTCGAGCATGAATCGGCCTTGTTCATCGACGAGGGCCAGACGGTCCACGTCGGGATCGACAGCCAGCCCGAGGTCGGCGTCGTGCTCGGGGACGGCGGCCGTCAGTTCGGTGAGATGGGCGGGGCGCGGCTCGGCCGGATGGGCAAAGTGGCCTGTAGGCTCGCAGTGCAGACAGTGGACGTTTTCTTCCGCCACGCCCAGCCGATGCAGAAGGCGGGGCAGGGCCACGCCGCCCACCGAGTTGATCCCGTCGACGACCACCGTCAGGTTTTCGGAGGCAATCCGCTCCGGACGAATGAGGTCGAGGGCCAGAATTTCGTCGATGTGATCGGGGAGGGCGTTGTGCGACCGGTAGCCGCCCAGGTCGGCGTACGTCACCGGCGTCGCCTCGGCGGCGTTCGCCCGGTCAATCACGGTGTCTCCCTGATCCGGGGTCAAAAACTCGCCCCGTTCATTGAACAACTTGAGGGCGTTCCACTCTTCCGGGTTGTGCGAGGCACTCAGGACGACGCCCCCCGTCGCGTTTTCCCGGAGCACCGCCATCTCGACGGTTGGGGTGGCGGCCAGCCCAACGTCCACCACGTCGCAGCCCATTCCCCGCAGCGTACCCATGACGACCTGCGCGAGGGCCTCGCCAGA
>PXSY01000091.1 GCA_003023125.1 Bacteroidetes bacterium QH_10_64_19 | reverse complement strand
ATGTGAGCGCCCGGATGCGCGAGGATCTAATGGATCTGGTGCGGGGGATTGTGCAGGTGTTGGAGGGGTAAGGGTGGAGGTGTGGATGTGAGTAGGGAAAGAGAGTGGGGATTGAGAAAAGTAGCCGGAAGATGGTGAGGAGGGGCAGGGATGAAACACCGAGGGAAGAGAGGGGAGAGACGAGGCGAGCGTCCAAACGGTCTTGTTTTTGGAGGGATCGAAAGGGTAGTACGAACAAAAAGCCGCGGACTTTGCGCTCAGATGTTCCCCCATCCCTACATCCTCCTGAAAACATTCCTTCGGTCTGAAAATAGACCTCCGTGTTCGGGAGAAGCACTACGTTCCACCCGTACGTCCCAATGCCTACACGCAGACACGTAGATGATCCCTCTCATTACCCCCGACGACACCGCCCGCCTCGACGCCATCATGAGCCGGGGCGGCACCTTTAGCGACGAGGTCGACGCGACCGTCGACGACATCCTGGCCCGGGTGCGCACGGAGGGAGACGCAGCGGTGCTCGATTTGACGGAGACGTTCGACGGCGTGCGGCCCGATCCGGTGAAGGTGCCGGCGTCGGTGCTCAACGGGGCAGAAGAGGCGCTCGACGATGATCTACGGGACGCCCTCGATCAGGCCGCGGCCAACATCCGCCGCTTCCACGAGCAGCAGGTGCGCGAGTCGTGGTTCACAGAGGACGGGGACGGCGTGGTGCTGGGACAGCGCGTGGTGCCGATGGCGCAGGCTGGGCTCTACGTGCCGGGCGGTACGGCCTTCTACCCGTCCAGCCTGCTCATGACGGCGATTCCCGCACAGGTGGCCGGCGTAGAAGAGATTCACCTCGTCTGCCCGCCGCAGGAGGACGGGCGTCCGCACCCCCTCGTGCTGGCTACCGCTGCGCTCCTCGGCCTGAAGCACGTCTATGCCGTCGGCGGGGCGCAGGCCGTGGGGGCGCTCGCCTACGGCACCGACACCGTGCCGGCCGTCGATACGATCGTGGGGCCGGGCAACGCGTACGTGGCCGCCGCGAAGAAGAAAGTGTTCGGCCGCGTGGACATCGACTCAGTGGCCGGGCCTAGCGAGATTGGGGTGCTGGCCGACGCCACGGCC
>PXSY01000090.1 GCA_003023125.1 Bacteroidetes bacterium QH_10_64_19 | reverse complement strand
GAGACCTCGCTTATTCTATCGCTGCCGGCCGAGGTGGGCGGGCAGCCGGTGGAGCGCTACACCCTCCTCCGCGGCCCAGCCCTAAGCGGCGTGGCCGGACGCTCGTTTACCTGGATCCCCCGCGGCACAGACCCGGGCATCCACGAAGCGCTCCTCCAAACCCAGTCCCCCGACGCCCCTGCCGACACCCTCGTCCTCCGGATCGATCTCCAATCCTGACGAACGCCGTGGCTCCCCACCCGGCCGTCCGCTTCTGAAGCGAGTGCCCCAGATTTTCGGCTATTGCGCATTTCGTATTGCGTACTCCGAGCCGCGTCATACGACGCGCAGCAAACGAAGTCGCTCAATCCTCAACCCTCCACCTTCAACGCCAAACGCTCAACCCCCACGCTCCCATTCCCGAACTTCCCCCCCCCCCCACCGACCGACAGCGCGACACGTTTCGGCAGGACCTGCTCGACGGGTACGACGAACACAAGCGGTCGATGCCCTGGCGCGCGACGGACGATCCGTACCGCATCTGGGTTGCCGAGATCATGCTCCAGCAGACGCGGGTCGACACGGTACGCGACTACTATCACCGATTTCTGGACGCGTTTCCGACCGTCGAGGCCCTCGCGGCCGCCGATCGCGACGAGGTACTCAAGCTGTGGGAAGGCCTCGGCTTCTACGCTCGCGCCCGCCACCTCCATGAGGCCGCCCAGCACGTCGTCGACGAGCACGACGGCACGGTCCCGGACACGATGGACGCAATCAAAGACCTGAAGGGCGTGGGTCCGTACACGGCCGCTGCCGTGCTGTCCATCGCTTACCAGAAGCCCCACGCGGTGCTCGACGGAAACGTGACCCGCGTGCTGTCTCGCGTCTTCGCGGTCGAGGAAGACGCGACCACCAGCACCGCCCAGCGGCACCTCCGCGACCTCGCCAACGACCTGCTCGACCCGGATCGGTCGGGCGACTTCAACCAGGCGATGATGGAACTCGGCGCGCTCGTCTGCACGCCGACCACGCCCCACTGCGACCGGTGCCCGCTCCAGGACATATGCCTCGCCCACGACGCTAGCACCGAGGAAGACTACCCCATCACGCCCGATTCGGAGCCAGTCCCGCACCACGACATCGCCGTGGGGCTCGTGTTCGACGGGAACAACCGGATCCTCATTCAACGCCGCCCCGACGAGGGCCTGCTGGGCGGCCTCTGGGAGTTTCCTGGCGGAAAGCAGGAGGACGGGGAATCCAAAGAAGCGGCGTGCCGGCGCGAGGTGAAGGAGGAGCTCGGCATCGAGATGGAGGATGTGGAGCCGTTCTACACGCTGTCCCATGCCTACTCCCACTTCAAAATCACCCTCCACGCGTTTCGGGGCCGTCTCGCGGAGGGCCCGCCGGAGGCTCGGGAGGATCAGCCGTGGCAGTGGGTAGATGTCGACGACCTCGACGATCACGCCTTCCCGCGCGCCAACCGCCGTCTCATCGAAGAGTTGGATCGGCGTCAGACCGAGCCGTCACTCTTCGATTGAGCATCAAGTCGGCGCTACGCATCCGTAATCTCGGCGTCGGCCGTCTGCACCCCACCCGATCCGGCAGTATCCTCTCCGAAAATAGCGGCG
Organism: Bacteroidetes bacterium QH_10_64_19; assembly: GCA_003023125.1. Next base: position 7,199 of record PXSY01000090.1, on the reverse strand, counting down.
CCGATGGCACCCCCAATGGCCCCGAAGATGGCATTCACAATGATGCCCACAACGAGCCCCACGAGGATCGCCCCCATGGTCTGCTCTCCCTGCATCTGCTGCATCATCTCCGGAGAAAATCCCCCCTGTCCCTCCATGCCCTGCATGAGGTCCGCAAATATGTCTTGAGTGACCGACTGGGAATCCAGGTTGAGCGGTCGCAGCCCCCAGTCAAAAATAGCGGTCAGAACGGCCCCTCCGGCCCCCGCCAGGGCCCCAAGAGTCGCCCCGTCCCCCGATTCGATGGCCGTGCCGGTCCGGCTCGTGAACTGCTGAACGGCCACGGCGCCACCAATGAGGACGCCGAGGCAACAGACGAGATTGATAAGGTTGAAGTAGGAGGTGCCAAGAATACCGATCACAAGGGCCCCGACGAAGACTGACTGTTGGCGAGGAGTCATAGAAATTAGAGCCTGCGTGAGCGAGCGCACTCAAAGGACGAGACACGTGCGAAGACTGTGCGTGCCCCGAGAAAAGGTTGCACGAAAATAGTCAAGAGCATCCCCAACTGAAAGGTCACTCACCTGTGCTTGGGACCCTGGGCAGAAGCCGTTCGTGTTACACGCTGGAGCAGCCGATTCGTGACGTAACTGGCCGCAACTCCGCCGAACAGCAAGCCGGTGAGTGCTCGGCTGAGCGGTCCATTGCCCCAGAGGCCCAATACGGGCCCGATCCAGTTGAGGCCGAGGGGGACGACGGCTCCGAGCAGCAGGTATCGTCCATGTCCGCCGAGTGTCCGCCAGGGAAATCGGCCCCATCCTGTGGCCGCCACTCCGCCCACGAGGCCAAGATAGACCCCACTGCACCGGTCGCATAGGGCGATGGGCACGCCCCCGATCTGGGGAGAGCGGCTCGGCCACTGATGGCACACCGACGCGAAGCACCGCCGCACCACCGACTGCATCTCGACGGGCAGGAACGGTGGAAGAAGCGCGAGCACGAATAGGCTGCTGGTTCCCGCCAGCAATGCCCACCAGAGAAGCCGCACACGGCGCATGTCGACCATGAAGGGACTCGAATGAGCGATCTGAACGCGAACGGAGGTCAATTCATTACGCCCCCTGTCTCACACTTCGATCCGTCATCGATGTTCGACGAACCACTGCGCGTCCGTACCGAGGGATCGCTAAACGGATCTTCACCCGAACTCCCCTGCTGCACAGGAACACAGGAGGGGGCCCTGTGTTAACCGTAGTGAATTTATTATCACTCGCCATTGGTGAGTGATAACAACGACCGAAATCTCATCTACACATCACTCACAAGGCATTCCGAACGCATTATGACGAGCATAAAACCTCTCGGCGACCGCGTCGTCGTCCACCCCAAACCGGCCGACGAAAAGACTGAAAGCGGCCTTTACATCCCGGATTCGGCCAAAGAGAAGCCCCAAGAGGGGACGGTCGTCGCGACCGGTCCGGGCCGTGTTGAAGACGGCACACGGATCGAGATGACGGTAGAGGAAGACGATGATGTCCTCTACGGCAAGTACGCCGGCACCGAGGTGACTCTCGACGGTGAAGAGTACCTCATCATGCGTGAAAGTGACATCTTTGGCATCGTTGAAGGATAGTCCCTCGGCCGTCCCCGTGGCGGGAAGAGACGCCGCGGTTGCACGACCGACTTCTACACCTGAATGAACCCCGAACGAACCAACTTACAACCAAATTATGGCGAAGCAAATAAAGTTTGATTCTGAAGCACGCAACGCCCTGAAAGACGGCGTTGACCAGATGGCAAAGGCTGTCAAAGTGACGCTCGGCCCCAAGGGCCGAAACGTCGTCCTCGACAAGTCCTTCGGCTCTCCGAGCATCACGAAGGACGGCGTCACGGTCGCAAAGGAGATTGAGCTGGAGGAGAAGCTTCCGAACGTCGGGGCTCAGCTGCTCAAGGAAGCGGCCTCGAAGACCAACGATGCGGCCGGTGACGGCACCACCACGGCGACAGTGTTGGCGCAGTCCGTGATCAACGCCGGTCTCAAGAGCGTGACCGCCGGGGCGAACCCGATGGACGTGAAGCGCGGCATCGATACCGCCTCGCGCCACGTGGTGGATCACCTCCGCGAGCAGAGCGATCCGGTCGTCGGCAAGGAGCGCATCCAGCAGGTTGCCACGATCTCGGCGAACAACGACGACTCGGTCGGCTCCCTCATCGCCGACGCCTTTGAGAGAGTGGGACAGGACGGCGTGATTACCGTCGAAGAAGCCCGCGGCATTGAGACGTACCTCGACGTGGTTGAGGGCATGCAGTTCGACCGCGGTTACCAGAGCCCCTACTTCGTGACCGACTCCGAGGAGATGGAGGCGGTGCTCGAAGATGCCTACGTGCTGATCTACGACGACACGATCGGCAACATGCAGGATCTCCTGCCGGTCCTGGAGAAGGTCAGCCAGACGAACGACCCGCTTCTGATCATCGCCGAGGACGTGGAGGGCGAGGCCCTTGCGACCCTCGTGGTGAACAAGATGCGCGGCACGCTGAAGGTGGCCGCCGTGAAGGCGCCGGGCTTCGGCGACCGTCGGCAGGCCATGCTCGAAGACATCGCTGTGCTCACGGGCGGAACCGTTATCAGCGAGGAGAAGGGCTACCGTCTCGAGAACGCCACGCTCGACTATCTCGGCAAGGCCGACCGCATTACCATTGACCAGGACACCACGACGATGGTCGGTGGCGAAGGGTCGGAGGAGGAGATCGAGGCCCGGGTCAACCAGATCCGGCAGCAAATCTCGAACTCAACCTCCGACTACGACCAGGAGAAGCTGCAGGAACGCCTGGCCAAGCTCGCGGGCGGTGTCGCCGTGCTGAAGGTCGGCGCAGCTACCGAGCCCGAGATGAAGGCCAAGAAGGCCCTCGTCGAGGACGCGCTCAGCGCGACCCGTGCCGCCGTGGACGAAGGCGTGCTCACGGGGGGCGGCGTTGCCTACCTGCGCGCCCTCGAGTCCCTCGACGACGTGGAGGTGGAAAACGAGGACCAGCAGATTGGTGTTGGCATCGTGAAGCAGGCCCTTGAGGCCCCGCTGCGCCAGATTGCCGAGAACACCGGGCACGAAGGCTCGATACGGAAGAGTACGGCCCGCTCCTCGAGGCCGGTGTGCTCGATCCGACGAAGGTCACGCGCTCGGCGCTCGAGAACGCGGCCTCTGTGGGCGGCATGCTGCTGACCACCGAGTCGGTCGTCGCCGACCTTGAGTCCGAAGATGAGGACGATGGCGGCGGTGGCGGCGCCGGCGGTGCGGGCGGCGGCATGCCTGCCGGCGGTGCGGGCGGCATGGGCGGCATGGGCGGTATGGGTGGCATGATGTAACCCTATCCGCTCCGTGCGTCGCGTCCTCGGCAGCCGTCGAGGCGTGCCCACGAGCACTACGCTACGAAAAAGGCCGCCCCTCCCGAGTGGGAAGGGCGGCCTTTTCTATTTGCCCGGGGACGTTTCCCTCGCTGCGTCTCCACCCCAAATCCCGACAGAAGGGCCGTGAGGCTTCTACTCAACGAATCACTATGCCGCCAACACCCGATCGGGAGCGCGGTCTTGCAGCAGTGACAGCACAATCTCGCAAAACGTGTCCCCGTCGGCCGACTCCACGATGCGGGTGCGGGCCGGGACGTCGGTTACGTCGTCGGCATCGACGCTGAGGTACCCGCGGGTGAGTCCTTCGCGCTCATCAACGACGACGGGACGTGTACTCATCGCGCCGCGCAGCTCCGGGTAGGCGAGCAGTGCCGCCGTCAGGGAATCGGGCTGTGGCACCCCGTCGATGCCTTGCTCAGTACGGGTGAATTCGTAGACCGCCTCGATCATGTCCCCAATCACCGCGGCGAGCGCCCCCTCCATGTTCAGCACCGTCAGTGGACCGCGCCGCCCATCATCCATACCTCGTCGACGAGCTCGGGCAGCCGCGGCTCCCGCAGAAGGGCAAGCGCCACGTTCGTCAGCGGCCCGATGCAGAGAAGTGTGTACTCGCCAGGGGCCGCGCGACACCGACGGACAATCTCGTCGGGCGCAAAGCCCTCGGCCGACGGAATGTCCGGATCGGGAAACCGCGCTCCCCCCAGTCCGCCTTCCCCGTGAATCTCCTCGACGTGATGGAAGTCTTTCAAAAGTGGCGTCCGCGCCCCCTCGTAGACAGGGATGTCCGCCGCATCGACCAGCGAGAGCGTATACTTCGCGTTCTTCACCTGCCGGTCGAACGGCACATTGCCCGCCACGACCGTCACGGCCTCCAAAGACAGACGCTCGGTCAGGCAGGCTAGCAGGATCGCCTGCACGTCGTCCCCCGCCGTGTCGGTATCCAGGAGAATCTTTCGGGCCATATCGGACACCGCGTGTTCAGTCGACATCGCGTAGACCGAGCCTTATCCAAGCTCATCGGCTGCCTGACGCATCCGCCGGATGCAGGCCTCTTTCCCCACCGCCGCCAGCAGGCCAAACACGCCTGGCCCGTAGGAGCGCCCGCTCACGGCGAGGCGCGAGGGGTGAATGATGGCCCCGGCGCCCACCTCCTTCTCGTCGGCGAGGTCCCGGAGCACGGTCTCTACCGTCTCTTTGTCGAACGCATCGACCGCCTCCAACCGGTCTGCGTAGGTGCGGAGCAACTCGGCGGACTCGTCTGTCCATCGCTCCTCCACGCCCGCCTCCTCGTACCCGTCCGGATCCTCAAAGAAGTAGCGGTTCTCCGTCACGACCTCCGGCACCACCTGGATGCGATCCTGCACGAGCGAGCAGATGGTCTCCAGGCGCCCGTCGCTCACGTCGTAGCCGTCGGCCTCCACGTAGGGCCGGGCGCGCTCCGCGAGCGTCTCGACCGACAGGTCACGCACGTAGTGCTCGTTCACCCAGCGGAGCTTGTCGAGGTCGAACTGCACGCCGCTCGCCCCTACGCGGTCCAGACTGAACGCGTCGACCATCTCGCCAAGCGCGAACAGCTCCCGCTCGGTCCCGGGGCTCCAGCCCAACAGCGCCAGGAAGTTGAGGAGCGCCTTCGGCTCGTAACCAGCCTCCCGGTAGTCAGTCACGTAGACAGGAATGCCGAGTTCATTCGCGTCGCGCTTCGAGAGCTTTCCCCCGCGCTCCGGATCCGGGCTGAGAATGAGGGGGAGGTGCGCAAAGGTGGGCGGCGTCCAGCCCAGCGCGTCGTACATCAGGACGTGCTTCGGGGTCGACGATAGCCACTCCTCCCCTCGAATTACGTGGGAGATGTCCATCAGGTGGTCGTCGACGATGTTGGCCAGGTGGTAGGTGGGCATGCCGTCGGACTTGAGCAGTACCTGGTCGTCGATCTCCGACGTGTCGAAGGAGACGCTGCCCCGAACCTCATCGTCGAACTGGACCGTCTCCTGCCGGGGCACTTTCAGGCGCACAACGTAATCGTCCCCCGCCTCAATCCGCTGCTCTACCTCGTCCGCCTCCATCGTGAGGCTGTTGCGCATGTGCTGCCGGGTCGTCACGTCGTACGCCCCGTGCTCCTCCCGCATGTCGTCGAGCTCGGCCTCCGTGTCGAAGGCGTAGTAGGCCCGTCCCGCCTCGATCAGTTCTTGGGCGTACTCGCGGTAGCGCGCGGACCGCTCGGACTGGCGATAGGGCGCGTAGTCGCCGCCCTTCTCGGGCCCTTCGTCGTATGCCAGCCCCACCCACGAGAGCGCATCGCGGATGTCATCCTCCGCCTCCGGCACGGAGCGCGACTGATCGGTGTCCTCAATGCGGAGTACGAAGTCGCCGTCGTGCTTGCGGGCGAACAGGAAATTGTACAGGGCGGTCCGCAGTCCCCCGATGTGGAGTCGGCCGGTGGGACTCGGGGCAAAGCGAACACGAACCGAAGAAGAAGCCATGGGCGAATCGAACTCAGAACAGAGTCGGCGAGAGGACGAGTCGGCGCCGCGGAGGTTTTTCTGCGTCTCGGGCGCCGTGCAAAAAGCCACGATTTGTAGACCGGCCCCTCCCCCCGGTTCCGGCACGCCCCGGAATTGTCCGGGGATTTGCGAAGCCCCGGGGGCCTCAGATCCAACGGAAGGGCCCGACGCACGTCCCAGCGCTCGCCGTCATGTCAAACAAAGGTGGAGTCCTCGGACAGAGGTTGCATTAGGGAACGTCGGTTCCCTAGTATAGGAACGTCTGGACCGAACGCTCTCCCACCTCTGCATTCTCCGTCATCAATCAGGGCCCGTCAACCCTCCTTCTTCCGTCCATGGACGTTCCGAAAACAGTGATCGCCGCTCTTCTCCTGTGCAGCACCATTGCCGCCTGCAGCACCATGTCTCCGACGGATGCGCCGGAGACGACAGCAGACTCGTCCCCGGAGAGCCCCGTCGTCGCCCGCTACGCCGACACCGCCATTACCCTGACCGAGCTGGATTCTGCGTTTGCGGAGTCGGCCGGAGGCCCGGAAAACGCCGCCGACAGCTCCCTCAGCGCGTACCGCGAGTTCCTCGACCAGTACGTGAACTTCCGTCTCAAGATACGCGCCGCCCGCGACGCTGGGCTGGACACGCTCCCCAGCATCCGGCAGGACGTGCAGAGCTACCGCCAGGAACTGGCCCGCCCCGGCCTCCTGCGGGAAGAGGTCTACGAGCCCGTGGCGCGAACTCTGTACGAGCGCCGCAACCAGGCGGTGGACGTGAGCCACATCCTGATCCGCACGTCGTCGGACCAGGATACACTGTCGGCGTACCGCACGGCCCAGTCGATTGCGGACTCCCTGGAGCGAGGGGTTCCGTTTGACGAGCTCGCCTACCGGAACTCCGAAGATCCATCGGCCCAGAAAGAGGGGAGCCGCGGATACAAGGGGCGCCTCGGCTACATTCGGGCCGGGCAGATCGTCCAGCCGTTCGAGAACCGGATGTATGCGGTGGAGCCGGGCGAGGTGAGCGACGTATTTCGCACGAAGTACGGCTACCACATTCTCAAGGTACACGACCGTCGTCCGGCGAAGCGCCCGGTCCAGCTCTCCCACATCCTGCGCCGCCCGAGTGGCGCGTCGGACGCGCCCCGCCAGTTCCTCGATTCCCTCCGCACCCTGATCCGGGAGGGCGACCTCTCCTTCGCGGCCGCCGCGAAGAAGCACTCTGAGGACCGGAAATCGTCCCAGAAGGGCGGCAGACTCGGCGAGGTAAACCCGCAGGGCCTTCCCGAATCTCTCCGCGAGGCCGTTACGGAGCTCGACAGTGTC
>PXSY01000089.1 GCA_003023125.1 Bacteroidetes bacterium QH_10_64_19 | reverse complement strand
CCAGACCTTCCGCACGCCGGACGAGGTGCCGGACGAAGAGGAGAAGTTCTACGTGCTCGACATGTTTCCTTATCCCAGTGGGGCGGGCCTTCACGTGGGCCATCCGGAAGGCTACACGGCCACCGACATCGTGGCGCGCTACAAGCGCAAGCAGGGATACAGAGTGCTGCACCCCATGGGCTGGGACGCCTTTGGCCTGCCCGCCGAGCAGTACGCGCTGAAGACCAATACCCACCCGCGTGAGACGACTGAGAAGAACATCGCGCAGTTCAAGCGCCAGCTCAAGCGCCTCGGCTTCTCGTACGACTGGCAGCGTGAGATCAACACCACGGATCCGGATTACTACAAGTGGACGCAGTGGATCTTTTTGCAGCTCTATGAGCAAGGGCTGGCCTACCAGTCCGAGGAGCCGGTGTGGTGGTGCGAAGAGCTGGGCACCGTGCTGGCCAACGAGGAGGTCATCGACGGCAAGAGCGAGCGGGGCGGCTACTCCTGTGAACGCGTGCCGATGCGGCAGTGGGTCCTCAAGATCACCGAGTACGCCGATCGGCTGCTGGAGGGATTGGAAGACCTCGACTGGCCGGAGAGCACGAAGGAGATGCAGCGCAACTGGATCGGCCGGTCGGAAGGTGCAAACGTGTACTTCGACCTCGCAAGCGTGGACGATTCGCTGGAGGTCTACACCACGCGCCCCGACACGCTTTTCGGCGCCACCTACATGGTCCTGGCGCCCGAGCATGAGCTGCTCGACGAGATTACGACCGATGAGCACCGCGACGAGGTGGAGGCATATCGCACGCGGGCCCTTCAGAAGAGCGAGCGGAAGCGCCAGCAGGAGGGCGACAAGTCGGGCGTTTTCACCGGCGGCTACGCCGTGAATCCGGTCAATGGCGAGGAGATTCCGATCTGGGTGGCCGACTACGTGCTGGCGTCCTACGGCACCGGGGCCATCATGGCCGTCCCGGCCCACGACGAGCGGGACTACGCCTTCGCCGAAACGTATGGCCTGCCGATCCGCGAGGTCGTGCAGGGGGGCAACGTCGAGGAAGAAGCGTACGTCGGCGACGGGCCGCACGTCAACTCGGCCAACGAAGAGGTCTCTATCAACGGCCTGCATAACGAAGAGGCGAAAGAGACCATCACCGAGTGGCTGGAGGAGCAGGGGAAAGGCGAGTTCACCGTCAATTACCAACTGCAGGACTGGCTCTTCAGCCGTCAGCGGTACTGGGGCGAGCCGTTCCCCATCATCTTCACGGAGGACGGCGAGGACAAGCCGGTGCCGGAGGCCGAACTGCCCGTCACGCTGCCGGACCTCGATGTCTTTGAGCCAAGCGGCACCCCCGAGGGGCCGCTGGCGACCATCGAGGACTGGGTGGAGACGACCGATCCGGAGACGGGCGAGCCCGCCACCCGCGAGACGAACACAATGCCGCAGTGGGCCGGCTCCTGCTGGTACTACCTCCGCTTCATCGACCCGGACAACGACGCGCAGCTGGTCGACCCGGAGAAAGAAAAGTACTGGATGCCGGTCGACCTCTACGTCGGCGGATCGGAGCATGCGGTACTGCACCTGCTCTACGCTCGCTTCTGGCACAAAGTGCTCTACGACGCGGGCGTCGTCTCCACGAAAGAGCCGTTCCAGACGCTCGTCCACCAGGGCATCATTCTGGGGGAGAAGGAATACACTGCCTTCGTCGATGCCGACGGCGACTACGTCTCCGCTGAGCACGTCGACGATGGGGACGACACGCGCACCGGGGAAGAGTTGGACCGCGAAGACCTCGATGAAGAGGACGTGGAGAAGGACGGCGACGCGTTTGTGCTGAAAGAGCAGCCGGAGATTCGGGTGGACGCCCAGAGCCACAAGATGAGCAAGAGCCGCGGCAACGTCGTCAATCCCGACGACGTGGTCGACGAGCATGGCGCGGACGCGCTGCGGCTCTACGAGATGTTCATGGGGCCGCTCGAACAGGTGAAGGCCTGGGACACGGACGACGTGGAGGGCGTCTTCCGCTTCCTCAACCGCGCCTGGCGCCTCGTCGTAGATGAGGAGAGCGGCGACCTTGCCGACGACCTCACCGATGCGGACCCTGATCGCGAGCAGCTCCGCGAGTTGCACCAGACGATCAAGAAGGTGACCGAAGACATCGAGGAGCGCGCCTTCAACACCGCCATCGCGGCGATGATGGAGTTCGTGAACGCGGCCAACAAATGGGACACGGTACCCCGGCAGATCATGGAGCCGTTCGTGGTGCTTCTGAGTCCCTTCGCGCCGCATCTCAGCGAGGAGCTGTGGGCCCGCCTCGGCCATGATGCATCGCTGGCGTACGAGGACTGGCCGACGTACGACGAGACGCTGATTCAGCGCGAGGTCGTGGAGATGGCCGTGCAGGTCGACGGCACCGTCCGCGGCACCATCGAGGTGGATGCCGACGTGGCGGAAGACGACGTGCTCGCCGCCGCGAAGGCTGAGGACAATGTCGCCCGCCACCTCGACGGCAAAGACATCCAGCGCGAGATCTACGTGCCGGGGCAGATTGTGAACTTTGTAACAGGGTAACTTCGTGTTTCATTTTGGTAGTGCCGTGTCAAATCTGGTGCGGCATTGCCTCAAATCGTGATGCGTGAAGAGTAATGCGTGAGAAATCCTCTAGTGACATTCCGCGGGTCACGAATCACGAGTCACGTTTTACGCAATACGAAATACGCAATACGCTCTGCCTAACTCCAGGCAATTTCCATCGAGCTAGCACTCCCTGAAGAACGAACCGTTCATGCCCAAACTCGACGTCCTCGCCCTCGCCGCCCATCCCGACGACGTAGAGCTCTGCGCCGGGGGGACGGTCTGCCTGCTCGCCCAGCAGGGCTACGACGTGGGCATTGTCGATTTTACAAAGGGACAGCTCGGCTCGCGCGGCACGCCCGAGCAGCGCATGGAGGAGGCCGAGCGGGCGTCGGAGATCATGGGCCTGCGTGCCCGTGAGAACCTCGGCCTGATGGACGGCGACATCCGCAACACGAAGGACAACCAGCGCAAAGTCATCGAGGTGGTCCGCCGGTATCGGCCCCACATCGTCCTCATCAACCCCTCGGAGTCGCGCCACCCCGACCACAGCGATGCCTCCGACCTCTCCACCGACGCCCTCTACTACAGTGGGCTTCAGGAGATTGAGACAACGGGGCCGGACGGCACCCCGCAGGAGCCATGGCGCCCCCACCACGTGCTCTACTACATGCAGGCGGTCGCCTTCGAGCCGACGATGGTGGTCGACGTGACAGACGTGTGGGACCGGCGCATCGAGGCCCTGCAGGCCTGAATTACCGGCACGGCCCCTTCGGCGTCACGGATCTGCCCGACGTGCTGAGCAAAGAGAAAGAGTTCCGCTGACGCCGGATCCACTTCCGGGACTCGGGTATGGAGGTGCGGAAGCGTGGACGCGCGGAGGCAAAATACGCCCCGCAAATCATTCGGTGCACGTCCACACGTTCATCCCTCCGAACGTCCATTCCTGAACGAAGCGTGCGGAGTTCGTACAAGCTAGATCCTGCGTGAATTGCGCGGCTCACCAGTCGCGTCTGCAACAAAGCTTCCGCCCACGCCTTTAGCCAAGAGCGACATGCCCATCGAATTTTCGGGAGAACATTGACACCTCATCCTGCGGCGTGGTATGTTACCCTACCATCAACAAATGAAGCAATTCTCTTCGGCGTATGGCGGACACGAGTGACTTCCGAAACGGCATGACATTCATCTGGAGGGACGATCTCTGGGAAATTGTCGACTTCCTCCACGTCAAACCCGGCAAGGGCGGGGCCTTCGTGCGCACGACCCTGAAACACGTGAAGGACGGCCACGAGGTGGAAGAGACCTTCCGGGCCGGAGCGAACGTCGACGAGGTGCGCGTGGAGCGTCGCGAGCACCAGTTTCTCTACAAAGACGACTACGGCCTCCACTTCATGGACCAGGAGTCGTACGAGCAGTTCTCGATGCCGCCGGAGCAGGTGGAGGGCCGCGAATTCTTGAAAGAGGGCGGCGATGTTGATATTCTATTTCGCACCGACACCGAGGAGCCGCTTCGCACCGAGATTCCTCAGAAGGTGGAGCTCGAGGTTGTGGAGACCACGCCCGGCGTGAAGGGCGACACGGCGCAGGGCGGCGATAAGCCGGCCACCCTGGAGAGTGGCGCCACGATTGACGTCCCGCTCTTCATCAACGAGGGGGATGTCGTCTCCGTTAACACCGACACCAACGAGTACGAGACCCGCGTCTCCGCCGCCTCCACGGTGTGATTGGTCATCTCCCGCGGCTGCTCCGCCGGACGGCGCGATCGCGCAGCTCTTTCGCACACAGATCCTAGACGCATGGAGCTCTCGAAGATTCAAGAACTGCTTCGACTCGTCGCCGAGAGCGGGGTGTCGGAGGTCGAGATTGAAGAAGACGACTTCAAGCTGACCATCCGGCAGAACAGTCCGCAGGTCGTCATGCAGCCGACAGGACAGCCGGTCCAGATGCCGTATGCCGCGCCGCAGGCCCATCCGCCGCAGCAAGCGTCCCCACAGCCGGGCGCTCCACAGCCGCACGCACAGTCCCAGTCGGCTGGGCAGCAACAGCCCCCAGCCGCCCCGTCCGGCGGGGCGTCGCAGGCGTCCAACGAGGCCGCGCAGGACGGCACCTCCGCCGCGTCGGCTCCGGCCCAAGACCCCGCCGCCGAGAACGGAACGGCCGAGGCGGAGGACGAGACCGGCGCTGCCGCTGAGGAGCACGTGGTGAAGGCGCCGATCGTGGGCACGTTCTACCGCGCCCCCTCCCCCGACTCTGATCCGTTCGTGGAGGAGGGCGACTCGGTGGAGGAGGGCGACGTGCTCTGTATCATCGAGGCGATGAAGCTGATGAACGAGATCGAGTGCGAGACCTCGGGGACGATCAAGGAAATCCTGGTCGAGGACGCCGAGCCGGTCGAGTTCGACCAACCGCTCTTCGTGCTCGATGAGGCATAGCACGTTCCTGGTTGTATGTGCGGCTCCGGCGCGATCCGGGGCCGTTTTCATGTTGAGACTCTTCCACGTTTTCCTGCCCTGCCCGTCGCCTCCAACAGATGGTCTTTGCCCGAGGCATGAGTTGTGTGATGCGTGAACCGTGATGCGTGAGGTCGTCTCTTCAAACGCTCACGTTTCACGCGTCACGTATCACGAAGGCCGTTTCAAAGACTACTTCTCGCACCAGGACGGGCAATAGGGAAAGAAGCCCCTCTGTTGAAGGACCCTGACTCCAGATGAGTGACATCCAAAAAATACTGGTCGCCAATCGTGGCGAGATTGCGCTGCGTGTCATCCGCACCTGCCACGAGATGGGCCTGAACACCGTGGCGGTGTACTCCACGATCGACCGCGACGCGCTGCACGTCCGCTTTGCCGACGAGGCCGTCTGCATCGGGCCGGCAGCCTCCGCGGAAAGCTACCTCCGCCCCGACCGCCTCATTGCGGCCGCCGAGGTGACGGGCGCGGATGCCATCCATCCGGGCTACGGCTTTCTCGCCGAAAACGCCGAGTTTAGCCAGATCTGCGCCGACAACGACATCGAATTCATCGGGCCCTCTGCCAAGACCATCCGGCTGATGGGACAAAAGTCGCTAGCAAAGAAGACGATGCATGAGGCCGGGGTGCCCATCGTGGAGGGCTCGGACGGAACGATCAACGACTTCGACGATGCGTTTGAGGGGGCGTCCGGCATTGGGTTTCCCGTCATGGTGAAGGCCGCGGCGGGGGGCGGCGGCACCGGGATGCGGCTGGTGTGGAAGGCGGAGGAATTCGAGAACGCCTTCAACGGGGCCCGTTCTGAGGCCGACGCGGCCTTCGGCAACCCCGATGTCTACATCGAAAAATTCGTCGAGAAGCCGCGCCACGTTGAGATTCAGGTGCTGGGGGATGGCAAGGGCAACGTGATGCACTTTGGGGAGCGGGAGTGCTCCATTCAGCGTCGCCATCAGAAACTTCTTGAGGAGTGCCCCTCCCCGGTCGTCGATGAGGAGCTCCGGGAAGAGATGGGCAAGGCAGCCATTCGGGGGGCCGAATCCGTGAACTACGAAGGCGCCGGCACAGTCGAGTTTCTCGTGGGGGCCGACCGCAGCTTCTACTTCATGGAGATGAACACGCGCATCCAGGTGGAGCATCCGGTGACGGAGGAGGTCACAGACTGTGACCTGGTAGGGCACCAGATCCGGGTGTCGATGGGGGACACGGTGGACGGGGACGAACGTCCGCCCATGGAGGGGCACGCCATCGAATGCCGCATTAACGCCGAGAATCCCTTCACCAACTTCAGTCCGGCCCCGGGCGACATCACGGCGTTTCATCAGCCGGGCGGGCGTGGCATTCGCATCGATACGGCTGCGTATGCCGGGTACCGAATTCCGCCGACCTACGACTCGATGATCGCCAAGCTCATCGCCTACGGGAAGACGCGCGACCAGGCGATTCGGAAGATGCGCCGGGCGCTCGACGAGTTCGTCGTGGAGGGTGTGCAGACGACGATTCCGTTTCACCAGCAACTCATGGACGACGAGCGCTTCCAGGACGGACAGTTCGACACGCGATTCCTCGACGACTTTGAGATGCGTGAAGAGTGATCCGTGAGGAGTGATGCGTGAAGAGTGAAACGTGAACTCAGGGCGCGGTTTCTCACGCATCACGTTTCACGCGTCACGGGTCCCCTTTGGATTCAGCGCCCCGTCTCGTATCTTGTCCTGCACTCACGAACCTGTTTGGCGGATGGGTACGTAGCCGAGACATAGTGGGTGAAGTGCAGAACGGTGCCCAAACGACCCCTGTAGTGGAACTACCGGGGGAGCGAAGAAGCCGTTCTGCACGAGATCCACGAAGTCGCAGGCCGGAGACAGTCCGCCAAACAGGTTCTCACACTTCCAATTAGCCACCCACCACGAATGAATACACCAGACGACCTCTACTACACCGAAGACCACGAATGGCTGCGTGTCGAAAACGGGACGGCCACGGTCGGCATCACGGACTTTGCCCAAAGCGAGCTCGGTGACATCGTGTTCGTCGACATTGACCCGGAGGGAACGGAACTCGGCCAGGACGACATCTTTGGCACGGTGGAGGCGGTCAAGACGGTGTCGGAGCTGTACATGCCCGTAAGCGGCACCGTCACGGCCGTCAACGACGAGCTCGAACTGTCGCCCGAGATCGTGAACGACGACCCGTACGGGGAGGGATGGATGATCGAAATCGAGATTGCAGATCCCGACGAGGTCGAGGAGCTCATGGAAGCTGACGCCTATGCGGAAACGACGTGAAGGCGTACGGTGCGGGCTCGGAGCTGGAGGCGTTTTCGGCCTGTGAGGAGTCGCCTCACGATGGGGGGACGCATTGCGTATTGCGTAGTGCGTACATATTCCTCGACGCGAACCAGCGAACGTACGCGGCACGAAATATGCGATAGCAATAATGCACGAAAGAATTGTCATTCTGGACTTCGGGTCCCAGTACACCCAACTCATTGCGCGACGGGTGCGCGAGACGGGCGTGTACTCGGAGATTCTTCCGTGCACGGTCGACACGGAGGAGATCGAGGCCCGGGAGCCACGTGGCCTCATTCTCTCTGGAGGCCCCTGCTCGGTGTACGACGAGGAGGGCCCGCGGCTTGACCCCACGCTCCTCAACCTTGAGCGGCCCGACGGATCGTCGGTGCCGGTGCTGGGCATCTGCTACGGGCTGCAGGCGATGGCGCACCAGCTCGGGGGCGAGGTGGAGCGGGCCGACCGTCGCGAGTTTGGGCGCGCACAGATCCAGGTGCCGTCCAACAACGGGACTGAGACGTCGAAGCTCTTTGAGGGCGTGCCCAGCGGCTCGACGGTCTGGATGAGCCACAGCGATCATCTCACAGCGCTTCCCGACGGGTACGAGGTCATTGCCCGCACCGACAACGCGCCGGTCGCCGCCGTTCAGGATACCGACGCGCCCCACTACGGCGTGCAGTTTCACCCGGAGGTCGTCCACAAGAACAGGTCCGCGAGATCCGCGAGCGCGTGGGCGACCGCCACGTCATCCTGGGGCTGTCCGGAGGCGTCGACTCGTCGGTGGCCGCGGCGCTCCTGCATCGGGCGCTCGGCGAGCAGTTGCACTGCATCTTCGTCAATAACGGCCTGCTGCGGAAGGGCGAGTGGGATCAGGTGCAGGATACGTTCCGCGGTCACTTCGACATGGACCTGCGCACCACCGACGCCACGGACCGTTTCCTGGATGCCCTCGAAGGCGTGACGGATCCGGAGGAGAAGCGCACCATCGTGGGCAACACGTTTATCGATGTCTTTGAGGAGCAGACCGAGGAAATTGCTGCGGACTTGGGACACCGTCCCACGTTCCTGGCGCAGGGCACCCTCTACCCCGATCTCATCGAGAGCGTGTCGTTCAAGGGGCCGTCCGCCACCATCAAGACCCATCACAACGTGGGCGGGCTGCCCGAGCAGCTCGATTTTGAGCTCATCGAGCCTTTCCGCGAATTGTTTAAAGACGAGGTGCGCGAGATTGGGCGTCTGCTCGATGTGCCGGCACCCATCGTGGGACGACACCCGTTTCCGGGGCCGGGGCTTGCCATCCGTATTCTCGGCCCTGTGACGCGCGACCGGCTTGCCCTCCTCCGCGAGGCCGACGCCATCTTCATCGAAGAACTCCGATCCAATGACCTCTACGACGACGTGTGGCAGGCCTTTGCCGTCTTGCTGCCGGTGCAGAGCGTGGGCGTGATGGGAGACGAGCGCACCTACGAAAACGTGTGTGCCCTCCGTGCCGTGACCAGTGTCGACGGCATGACCGCTGATTGGGCGCACCTCCCGCACGACTTCCTCGGGCACGTCTCGAACCGCATCGTGAATGAGGTGCCCGGCATCAACCGAACGGTGTACGACGTGAGCTCCAAGCCCCCGGCGACGATCGAATGGGAATAACGTTTAGGTTGAGGGTTGGGCATTGAGGGGGGAGGATCGTTTTGGTCGTTTTCCTACACGGACTTTTCTGTCTTCATGTGGACGCGCCGTTCCGGACTGGGCTGGGTGCTTGTGCTCGCTCTTTCTCTGGGAATTGCAGGAATGGCGACGCCCGGGCATGCCCAGGAGCGGGGAGAGATTCCCGAGATTTCGAATGCGGAGCTCATGTTCGAGCAGGGCCTTGCGGCCTACGAGCGAGGCGAGTACGAGACGGCCTACGAGCGCTTTCGGCTCGTCAACGAGTTTGAGCTCAACCGGAAGACGACGGCGGCGCTCTTGATGGGCGCCAAAGCCCTCGTCCAGCTGCGGCGGTACCGAGAGGCCGTCGACCGGCTCAACGCCTTGCTCAACCGGTACCCGGAGACAACTTACCGGCAGGAGGCGAAGGCACTCCTCGAGCGGGCTGAGGACCGCGTCCAAGACGGGACCCAGGCGCGCGACACTCTTCGCATCGGGGTGACACTTCCTATGGGCGGGGCGAGAGCGTCCTTGTCCCAGGCTTTGTTCAACGGCATTCGCCTGGCCGTTGAGGAGCACAATGGCCTCCGGCGACGGTTTCTCCGACCGTCCGGGCTTCAGCCGTCCGCCGACACGTTCGGGGTCTACGATACGGAGGAGGGTCATAGAGACAGTCTGTCGGAGGCGGAGGGCGCGACCACTGTGGCAGCGTCAACGGACACTGCCCGGGTCGACTCGATGCGGGTCGTCACGGAACGGGTGGGGGGCTCGGACTGGGTGGCCAAGATGTACTTTCGCCAAATCGGAGACCGTCCGGAGAGTGCCGGGGCCGCCGTCGACTCTCTGGTGCGGCGCGACCGCGTCGATGTGATTCTGGGGCCCATCGGGAGCGCGGCGGCGCGGCCGGCCGCCCAGCGGGCCGAGGGGGCCGAGGTGCTGCTCGTGGCGCCGGTGGCGACCGATGAGAGTGTCTCCAAGGGCCGCGACCACGTCTTTCAGGCCAACCCGACGATTTTGACTCGGGGCCGCGTGATGGCCCGGTTTGCAAAAAACGGCATTCTCCTCGACCGGGCCGGGATTATCTACGAGCCGGGCAATAGCTACAGCAAGCGAATGGCGGAGGGGTTCCAGGAGGCGGCCCGGCGACACGATCTTGAAGTCCCCCTCACCATTCCTCTCCAGAATTCGCGGGACTGGTCCCGACTGCCCGCCCTGATCGAAGAGGACTCGACCCTCATCGAGACCGACTCGATCCGGGCCCGACGAAATTCCGCGACCACCGATTCGCTCGTGGCCGTGCCGGAGGCGTACTATCTGCCCGTGTCGGGCCGGGAGGCTGCGGGCAAGATTCAGGGTGCTCTCACAGGAATGCGGCAAATATTTCCGGAGAAGCGCGCGCTCGGCAATGCCGAATGGCATGACCTCTCCTTCGTGGACGTGGCCAGTTCGGTTGCGGCCACCTACACGAACGGCTTCTTCGTGCAAACGGATCGCCCCGCGGTCCAGCGGTTCGTCCGGCGCTACCGAATGCTGACGGGCACGACGCCGGACGAGCTGTCCACCGATGGACGGCGCCTGGCCTACACGGGATACGACGTTGCCCGCTTTCTACTGTCTGTGCTTTCGCCGTCCCCGACCCGTCTGGATCCGCAGACCCTCCGCACGGCCCCGACCTATGAGGGGCTTGGGGTCCGCATTGGGTTTGAGGGGGAGAATCGAAATCAGGCCCTGTTTATTCACCGGTATTGGAACAAGCGGATTGAACTTCTTCGGTAAGTCCCAGGGCAGTCGCGGGTTCGGCGGGCGTGGAGGCGTCCGGGCGCGAATTGAAGGGGGCTCGTAGGGCTCCCGGGGGATCCATCGGGGATTTAAGGCGCTCGGAGGAACAGACCCACCCCCCTGGCGTTTCGGCTGCGCGCTACGTCCAGCGCCTCCTGTATCGATCGGGGCGGCGCCATTGGCAGAGACGGGCAGAGAATCCCACTGACTGTGTCTCGGTACTGGCATTCCTCCATGCGTTCTTCGGTGCTCGTTCCTGTTGTGCTTAGTGCCCTCGTGGGCCTCCTCGTCGGTTGTTCGGGGAGCGATCAGCTCACGTACACGGGGCCCGAGGAGGCGTATCAAAAGGGCATGGATCAGTTTGAGGAGGAGGACTACCAGCGGTCCATCCGGCTCTTCCGGGCGGTCTTCGAATATGGGCGGGGAAACGAGTGGGCACCGAAGGCACGCTTTCAACTTGCCCTGGCCCAGCGTGAGTTGGGGAAGCATCTGGTAGCGGCGAACGAGTTTCAGCGCTTCACGCAACTGTATCGCAACAACGAGTTGCTCCCTCGCGCCGAGTTCGAGCGCGCCAACTCGTACTATCTGCGCTCGCCCATGTACCGGCTCGACCAGTCGGACTCGCGGCAGGCCATTTCCCTCTTCCGCCTCTTCATCGACCGACACCCGAACCACGACCTCGTGCCGGAGGCCGAAGAGAAGATTGAGGAACTGCGAGGCAAGCTTGCCCGGAAGAAATACGCTGCCGGCCAACTCTACGAGGAACGGGACATGTGGAAGGCGGCCACCACGGTCTATGAAGATGCGTTCGACCAGTACCCGGATACCCCCTGGGCCGACGACGCGCTCTTCGGGGCGGTGCGCTCGTACGTCCAGTACGCGGATCGAAGTGTCCAGCAGAAGCAGGCCGAGCGGTACCAGAAGGCCATTCAAAACTACAATCGCCTCACGCAGCTCTTCCCGGAGAGCGACCTGGCCAAGGAGGCGGAGGAACTGTACACCGAGGCCCGAAACAAGCTCGACCGGGTGCAGGCCCGCGACGGGGAACAGTCGCTGGCACAAGAAGACACGTCCGGCGGCTCGAACTAAGCGGAGGGATCAGCTGGCCCGAGGTGCCATGGACATCGGTCTTTTCGGGGGATCCTTCAATCCTCCGCACATCGCCCACCTCGTCGTGGCAGAGGTTGTCTGTGATCAGTTTGACCTGTCCGAGGTGTGGTGGATTCCCAACGCCACCCCGCCCCACAAGCCCGACGACGAGCTGGTGACCGTCAACCATCGGCTCGCGATGACCCGGACGGCCGTGGAGTCGAACGCAAGGTTTCGGGTGTGCGATGTCGAAGTACAGCGGGACGGAGTCTCGTACACGGTCGAGACCCTCCGCGTCCTGCAGGAGCAACATCCCGACACGGACTTTTCGCTTCTTCTCGGGAGCGATAGCCTCGACCATTTTGCCGAGTGGCATTGTCCCGATGAGATTGCGGAGCGCGTTCCGCTCATCGTGTACAAGCGGCCCGGAGCGATCAAGTCGGTGGCCGCGCCCCGGTTTGCCAACCACGTCCGGTACGCATCGGCGCCGATCATGGAGGTGTCCAGCACCGAAATCCGAGCGCGCCGCCAGGCCGGACGGTCCATCCGGTACCTCGTGCCGGAGGCCGGGGGGGTGAGTGAGGGAGGCATTATGGGGAAGAGGGGGTCCCAACGGCCATCGAGAAAGGATTCGTGAGGCGTGAGGAGTGATGCGTGAGGAGTGCGGCTGGGGCGGAATGTGTCGTCCCAACCACGTACGTTTCACGAATCACATGTCCTACCCCCTGCGTGACAGGGGTTGCATTCTTCCGCCCGTTGCTACTGAATAACCGTCGAAACCAATCATGGCCGTTACTGAGTCTACGATGATGGAGCTAGGCCAGCCCGCGCCTGAGTTTTCGCTGCCCGCCGCCAATCCCGAGGTGGATGAGCACGGGGGCAACACCCGCTCGCTCGCGGATTACGATGACGCCGATGTGCTCGTCGTGGTCTTCATGTGCAACCACTGTCCGTACGTGAAGCACATCGAGGAGGCCCTTCTCGACGTGGCACGGGAATATCAGCAGCGGGACGTGCAGTTTGTGGGGATTTGCGCGAACGACGCGGAGCGCTACCCGGACGACTCGTTCGAGAGCATGGCTGAGCGGGCCTGGGAAAAAGACTACCCGTTTCCGTATCTGCAGGACGAGACCCAGGAGGTCGCCGAGGCCTACGAGGCGGCGTGTACGCCCGACATTTACGTTTTCGACGAGGACCGGACGCTCGCCTATCGCGGCCGCTTCGATGAGACTCGCCCCGACGGGGACGAGGCGCACGGCGGGGATTTGCGGCAGGCCCTCGATGAGTTGCTGGAGACGGGGACGGTGACGATGGAGCAGCATCCGTCCATGGGGTGCAACATCAAGTGGAAGCCGGACCGAGAGCCCGCCCACGTGTCGTAGGGGCGATCTCCTGCTCGATACGACAGAGATGATTTCAACGGTTGCGGGACGTGAATTCCGCGCGTTGTGGACCGTGCGTCGGGGGAGATGAGATTGTTGGTTGGTGCAGGGAGCGTCACTTTGCGTGGAGAATTCGGGGCCGCGTCGCCGGCGGAGGGCAGGTTGGAAGTCCTGTGCCACATCCAGGCTGATGTATTTTTGCTTATGTTCGACGGACGGGCATTCCGAACCTGGACCCACGTCCTGGCCGGCGCGTGTGTCTTGGCCGTTCTCTTCCTCGGCGTGATGGTGATGGCTGAGGAGGTGATCGGAGACGGAGCGCGGATCACCCAGGCAGGCCTGAGAATGTGTGCGGCGGCGTTTGTCGGCTATATCGCCGTGGCGTGGCTCGTTCGCCGCGATGAAGCCCGGTCCCAGCCCTTCCGGTGAGTGCGGGAACGGTCGGGAATGCAGAATCATCGTCCGGATCTTTTCATTAGATCTCTGTCCTTCAGGCAGAGCTATCAATTTGATAATTGCGCTTGG